>JAGNMH010000237.1 GCA_017991275.1 Acidobacteriota bacterium | reverse complement strand
GCGCGATAAGTCGCCAACAATCCCAATGCGCCAACCACTGCTCCTATGACAATCTCAGCTCCATCAACCGTCGCCACTTCGCTCAAACCATCAACGCCAATTGCAACTTTCGGCGAACTCACCATACCGCGTCTTTTTAGTTCATGGCGAAACTTGTCGGCACTGATTTCATCGTTAACCGAAACCATTCGCGGGCGGAATTTTTCTACTTGCTCTGCCAGCAATTCCACATTCGAGCCTGCGCCAAGGGCCGCCACGCCAAATTCGCCTTTGAAAGCTTCAACAACGCGCAACGTATTGCAGCCAATCGAACCGGTCGAACCTAAAATTGCGATCTGTTTCATAACGGTTGTCAGCAATTAACCAAGAAAAATCACGTAAAAATAGTAAAGCACTGGCGCGTTGAAGAGCATGCTGTCCAGCCTGTCCAACAAGCCACCGTGCCCAGGAATCAATTTGCCCGCGTCTTTGGCTTTTGCACCTCGTTTGAGCATTGATTCGCACAAATCGCCTGTGGCTCCCAAAAGTCCCATTACAATTGCCAAAGGAATGGCATGTTCGATCTTCAGTTCGTGGAAAAACCAGTAATGAGCAATCAACGCCGCGATGACATTTCCAGCCAATCCGCCGATCAAACCTTCAACCGTCTTCCCAGGGCTAACTTGCGGAGCCAGTTTCCGGCGGCCAAACCTTCGCCCAGTGTAATAAGCTCCGGTGTCTCCGGCAAAAACGATCATGAAAAACAGCGTCAGCAGTTTCGCGGGCAATTTCTGAATCGGGCTTTCAATAACGGTCAAAGCCACGATAAATCCACCGAGCATTGCCACATACAAAACGCCAAAAACTCTAACTGCTGCATCGGCCAACACGTGGCCGAAATCCTCTTTGTCTGAGTGGCTGAAAAGCTGAACCAGCAATTCGACGATTACCAGCGCGGCCAAAATCGCCAGAATCAGTTCGTGCCGATGAAAGTAAAAAGCGGCGAGAATCGCCGCCGCCGCTATCATCATCTGAGCTTGCCCGCCTGATTTGGTTAGCGAACAATACTCGTAAAGACCAAGCAATACAGCCAGTCCGGCCATCGCCGCAAACCAGATTGGCGCGCCCAACCATAAAGCGGAAAACAGAATCGGCAGAAAAATAATTGCAGTAAGAACACGAGTCATAAATTTTTCAGGAATTGGTGGTTGGGGAGATTGGAGTTGGGCGAGAGAAACCACTTGTCTCCCAGCTACTGCCCCCCAGGATCAGGAGGCACTGACTACAGCACGCCGGTTCTCGCTTAAGCCGCCGAAACGACGGTCGCGTTTTTGGTAATCCAAGATAGCGGTAAAAACATCAGGTCGGCGAAAATCAGGCCACAAGGTGTCAGTAACGTAAATTTCAGAATAGGCAATCTGCCAGAGCAAAAAATTGCTGACACGCATTTCTCCGCTGGTTCGTATCAACAGGTCGGGGTCGGGCAAATCGGCTGTGTACAAATGACGTGCGATGTCGGCTTCGGTGATGGTTTCAGGCGAACGGCCTTCGCGTTCACAGGTTGCCATCAGTTTGCGAAAGGCATCTGCCAATTCAACCCTGCCGCCGTAATTCAGCGCCACATTCAGAGTCATTCCGGTGTTGTCCGCAGTTTTGTGAATTGCCGAGCGCAATTCAAACTGAACGGATTCGTCCAATTCACTCATGCGGCCAATGGTTTGAAATCGAATGTTTTCGCGGTGAATGCTGTCGAGTTCTTTGCGAAGGTATTCTTTAAGAAAAGTCATCAACGCCTCGATTTCGAAAGGCGGTCGTTTCCAATTCTCAACGGAAAAAGCGTAAAGCGTCAGCGCTCCGATCCCCAAGCGAGCACAAGTATCAACCGTGGCGCGCACGGCTTCGACACCTGCGCGATGCCCGGCAACACGCGGTAAAAAGCGGCGATTCGCCCAGCGGCCATTGCCATCCATAATCACTGCTATGTGGCGAGGCAGACGAGTGAAATCAATTTTGTTGAGCAACTGCTCGTCGCGCGAGCCTGGCTCTATCAATCCGGAAAAGTCTTGAAGCATTTTGTTTTGCCATCACAGGCGTGGAATTGCCTGCTCGCTGTCAAAATCCGTACAGCTTCGCGCACTGATGTTGGGGATTTTCTTTACGACGTATGTTGAATGTCTGTGTGACCTAAATTGAAATGACCGCGAGCGACCAGCGACAAATACTAATACTCGACTTTCAAAAGCGTCAACCCTTGCGCCGGAGCAGAAGCGCGAATCAATAAGCGGTCGCGGTTTTCTATCAGCTCGGCAATCGAACCCGCCTTTAGACGCCCGCGATTCAGATCAACCAAAGCCCCAATCATGGTTCTAACCTGATAACGCAAAAAACCATCGCCTGAAAAAAACATGGTCAACAGATCACCGTCGCGCTCAAACCGAACATCGGTCACAGTTCGCACACGAGTTTTCGTCGTGCAATCGGTTACGGTGAAAGCGGTGAAATCGTGAGTACCAATCAACGACTGCGCGTCTTCGGCCAGCTTTTCAAAATCCAGCCGATACGGGTAATGCCAGGAGTAACGACCCCAAAGCGGGTTCATCACTCCGGCAGTGAAAATCCGGTAACGATAGGTTTTGCTTTTCGCATTTGCCCTTGCGTGAAAATCGTCGGCAACCGGCAAAGCTTCGACAACCCGAATATCCTGCGGCAAGCTGGCGTTTAAAGCCCTCAGCAAAACGGATCCGCTCCATTCCTTGCTCAGTCGCAAAGACACGACCTGACCTTCGGCGTGAACTCCCGCGTCGGTTCGCCCTGCGGCGTAAACCGTCACGTGAGCGCCTTCCAGCTTTCCCAGTGCGGACTCAAGCTCATCCTGAACCGTCGCCAAATTAAGTTGAGACTGCCAGCCGTGATAATCCGTTCCGTCGTAAGCCAGCGTGATTCTGTAATTCATTCGTAACTGCTCAGGAAGACGGTAAGAGAAATAACGGAACAAACGGAATTAACGGAAATCCTTTTTTTCTTTTTCTTCCGTCTGTTCAGTTATTTCCGTTTGTTCCGTTATCTATTTCAGGTCTTTCCAGCCAAAGGCACTCGATGGTCAGAGTGGTTATGTTCATTCGGGCAAAATGCTTTTGAGCAAAACTGCGTCGTTGATAACCAGCCCTCTTTCGCAAGCCAGCGATTTGCCGTCGCGCGACCACGCAAAACGGAAGATTTGATCAGAAGTAAAATTGGTCAGCCGCCTGGCTTCGCCCCCGTCAATTGGCTTACTCCAGATGTTTGATGCGCCGCCAGATGTTGAAATGTATGTCAGAGATTTGCCATCAGGCGACCAACGCAAAATTGAAAATTCCGGCAGCCCCATCTTTTCGACAATGACAGGTTCGCCGCCTTCAAACGACAACAGAGCGATCTTACCTCGGTTGTCTTTTTCGTCCTGATAAAAACAGGCGATCAATTTTCCATCCGGAGAAACCACCGGACGCCCCATCGTTTTTTGACTCAACTGGACGGAATCTCCGCCCTCAATCGAAACTTTCCACAGCGCGGTTTTGCCGCTGGTCGAAGAGCTATAAACCACCCAACGGCCATCCGGCGACAAACTTGGGAAAACATCGCCGCGCCCACGAGTCAGTTGTTTTGGATTGCTTCCGTCAGCATCTATCCGCCAAATGTGGCTGCTGCCCGCTCGTTCAGAAGCGAAAACAATGTGCCTACCATCGGGCGAAACCACTGGCATTAGGTCTGCTTGAGTATCCCTTGTCAGTTGTTTTTGGTTCATACCGTCGGCAGTGGTGCTCCAAATATCCAGATTCCCGCTGGCGTGAGCGGCAAAAATTAACCGCCCATCGGGAGTCCAATCCAGCCCGAAGCGTTCGCTGTAATTATCACCAAATCCTGATTTGATCTGAGTGGCCTGTCCTGCATCAAAATTACCGCGAGTTTCAGGCACAATCCAAATACTTGAAACTCGGTCAGAACGCCGCGAAACCAGTAGGCCGGAGTTCGCTGAAACATCTACGCCTTCGTAACTGGTCATGTCGTTTGTCACTCGGCGCGTCTCACCTTTTGGATAAGTCAGCAGATAAAGCTGGTCTCCGTAAACCGCCGAAGTTCGCCGCCACGCACTGAAAATAACTCCGCTGCCATCACCCAACCAAGCCACCTGACCGATGCTTGACCAGGTTTGATCGCCAATCGGTTGAGCCGAACCGTCTTCGACTTTGACCGCCAGAACTTGAGCAATTGCGTCGCCCGGCGTCACCGATCCGGCTGCAATGGCTATCGTTCTACCATCAGGCGACCACGACGGCCCCTGAAGCGCCAGCGAATCAGGTCGTTTTTTCGTCAGCAGCTTGCGGTCTTCCGAACCGTCAAGTTTGGCAACAATCAACGAAATCTCGCGTTGAGGCGGGTTGTTTCTGACAAAAGCGAAGAACTCTCCGTTTGGTGAAAAAGTGATGGGGCTGTCTACATCGTTCATCACTTCTCTTGGAGTGCCGCCCAACAGCGGGACTTGATAGAGCTTGCTCAAAAGCCCATTTCGTGGTCGCGCGACGTAGTAAATGAAATTGTCATCAAGCGAAAATGTTGTGCCTCCGATGACCATTTCGGCGGACGCAACAATTTGCGTGGAACTATCGGCCACCACTTGCCTAACCCACAAACTCTGAAGTTCACCATTTTCCACCACATAAGCCACGTACTTGCCATCGCGAGAAATCGCTGTTTGCGCAGCTTTGCCTGAAGTCGTCAACTTGGCCGGAATGATCTGCTGAAAAGCCGTTTTGCCATGATTGTTCGAGCGGCGATAAGCGACATAAAGCGCTCCCGCCAAAATTGCCAAACTGACCGTCAGTAATCCAACCGTCGCCAGCAATCGTTTTCGGCTGAATGCCACAGGTTCAATGTCGGCAAGCTGGGGCGGCGTTTTGCCAATCGCTTCAAGTTTTATTGGCTCAACTAATCCATGACCGTTTACCGCGAAGCTCAAAACCGATTCTTCCATTACCGGCTTTACGTTGGCGGCAAATCTGTAACCGCGCTTGGGAATGGTTTCGATGAATTGGCCGTCGCCGTTTCCGTCGCCCAACGCACGGCGAATTTGTGAGATGTTTTGGGTCAGATTGCTCTCTTCAACAAAGGTGTCGGGCCATAGCAACTGCATCAACTCTTCTTTGCCGACTATGCGCCCACTGTTTTCAACCAGCGCCAGCAAGGTGTCAAAAACCTTTGGCGACAGTGGGACCGTGCGACCTTCACGCATCAACAATCGTTCGCCCGCATCCAAATGAAAAGGGCCAAATTCGTATAACTGCTTTAACTGCTTATTCATAACCAACCCGAGAAAGGTCTTCGGAACTCGCTTGCAAGCCGCTTGGAAACACCTCAGTCAATTTTGAGAGTTTCTTTAAGACTTACAGTTTCGTGTTTCGCTAAATATCCCAGCGCAGCGGAGATCAGTTGGGATCAATCGGACGGCTTTAAGGATTGGTCGCGCAATTCGTCGCCCGGTGGATTCCCTTCACGGTCAAGGCTGCGCGCATTCTAGTCTCGGTTACCGGGACTCACAACCTCGCCTGCGGCCAACCAGAAGCGAAGGCAAATCGGACGACTCAAGCCTAAGCCTTATGGTTGGCGCTGCGGGCGGCGCAATTTCTATAATTTGTGGCTTGGCGGATTATCCGAGGTGGCTCTTTGAAATTCGCCAGATCACATATCTCAACAAGATTCTGCCAATCAGCTTCTGTTCGTATGGTTATTAATTTTTCCGCTGCAAAGATGAAAACAAAGAAGACAAAAGCAGGCGAGCAATTGAAACTGACATTTCAATTGCTCGCCTGAACTTTTTATCAACCCAGCCTATTTCTTTCAGAGGTTGCCTGAAGCCGCCAACTTGAAACTGCTGAAAACAAACGTTTTCTTCACTTTACGACAGAACCTTTCGCCGTTTTTCGGCTTAAACAGCCGCAAATAACGGGCATCCGAATTCAATTCAATATATTGAGTCTTTTGTAAAAGCCGAGCACCATATTTTGCGCTCGGCGATTCCAACCCGTACTCTTGACGACAATTTTAACCAATCCAGCACTGGCTATTTTTCACGGACAGAGGTTTTCACGTGGAACGGCGCGGGTTTCGCGTCGCTCCACACTCCAAACTGGCTGCTGGTAAGGTCAAAACCGTCTCACTACCAAATTTATTGGCGACTGCCCGGCTTAATCGCCGTCGAACCTTCCCGGCACATCGGGCATTCTTCGGGTTTGTAAGTCGGCACTTCCAGCACGGCCAGCGCGTGACGCGGAACTCCCAAATCCACGGCGCCACCGCTCCGGTCAATCAACGAACCTGCCCCAACCGTCACCCCCCCCAGAGCGGCGACAACTTCCATAACTTCGCGCGTCGAACCGCCAGTTGTGACAACGTCTTCCACAACCAGACAGCGTTCGCCCGGTTTGATCGAAAAGCCTCGCCGCAGAGTCATCACCTTTTCCTGTCGCTCTGTGAAAAGCGCGCGAACTCCCAAAGCCCGCGCGACTTCGTAGGCGACGAAGACTCCGCCAAGCGCCGGGGCGATCACCAAATCAATCTGGCCAATACCAGCATCGGCTTTGGCTTTGGCGGCCAGTTCGGCGCAGAGTTTTTCAGCCACAGACGGATGCTGCAACACCAGCGCACACTGCAAATACCGCGAGCTGTGCAACCCCGAACTGAGCAAAAAATGGCCTTTCAGTAAGGCTCGATTTTCTTCAAAAATAGTTAGTACTTCTTCTGTAGTCATAATGTCTGGTTGAATTGCCGTGTCAGTAGCCCGACCGTAAGGGAGTGGCAAACTCACCAATTCAAGCCCTTGCTCACGCGCGGGCTACTGATACGACGTGTCTCCTATAAAAATGTAGCGATAAGGAAAATGGCGAAAAACTTCCAGGCGCAGATTCGCGACATGTTCAATTTCAGTGATGTCCGCATCGCCGAAACCGCGCAGCACTGAAACCGCCGCATCATTACGCACCAGCCGATTGCCGGTGAAAACCCTGGTCAAAGCCTTGATCGTGTAATAAGCCAGCGGATGCCGTCGCAGATCGTTGACCAGAAAAGCAGTGCTGGCTACGCGGGCGAAGCTTTTCAGCAGTCGTGCCGCCGCCGGAGTTTCAAAGTGGTGCAGGAACAACGAAGCCAGCACAAAATCAAAGCTGTCGTCGGCAAACGGCAAATTCAGCGCATCGCCGCAAACGGTTTTGATTTCGGGATAAGCGGCAGTTTGCGCTCTGGCTTCGCGCGCGGCGATTTCATTCAAATCCAGCACGACAAATTCAATCCGCACTCCACGGGACCGCGCCCAATCAACGATCTTCGCCGGAATATCTGCTGAGCCTGTGCCTACATCCAGCAACCGAATCCGGTTTCGCCCGGTAGCCGCAATAGCTTCGATCATGGGAAACAAATGTCTGACCAAAGCGCGTCGCCCTCCCAGCCAGCGATTGATGCGGCGCAAATCGGCCAGGTTTTCGACGAGTTCCAGGTCACTGAAATCCGAGCCGTCAATCAATTCGGTTTCAGTGCTGCGCCTGTTAAAACTTCTGGCGAAAGCGTCGAACATATTTTTACCACCTGATATTCCAGCTTACTGTTTAGAGTTTACAGTTCGCAATTCGCGGTTTACCGTGTAACCGCAGTCGCACAATCCTCAAAATCAGAAAGCGAAAACCTATGTCTAATAAACTAAACATGGAAGAACATATCTCTTCCAAACTGA
>JAGNMH010000236.1 GCA_017991275.1 Acidobacteriota bacterium | reverse complement strand
ACCCTAATTTGATGGTCCGATTTTGAAGCTAAAAGACAGAAAGGTTAGGTATTCACCTGCCTTTCTGTCTTTTTCGGTTTTGCTCGCAATCTAAAACTGGTGTAAAAGCGTAACTCAAGATGGAGTTTGTTGGAGGAATTCTCCACCAATCCGGCTCGCTCGAAAATTCGCGCCAGCTTTTCTGAGAATCTGAAACTCTAACTCACACGAATACCTGAATATGACTTGGGACGAAGTAAAAGAACTTGGACCGCTTTACGCGATTGGCGCGCTTGATGCCGATGCCGTGCAGGCAGTCGAAGATTTTCTGCGCCAGTCCACGATTGAACAGCAACGCGAGTTCCATGAGTGGTCGGAAGTCGCGGCATTATTGCCTTTATCGCTTTCCCAACCTGCCCCTTCGTCAAGTATTAAAGACAATCTGATGGCGCAGATCGCCAGTCATCAGGAATCAACGCCGGAGCTTTCAACCGCCAAAGTTCTGCCCTTCAAACCCAAACATAGCGTTCAGCGACAAATTCCGAGTTGGTTGCGAATGGCTGCGACAATCGCGCTGGCGTTCAGCAGCGTTTATCTGGCCTGGCAAAACTATAAAATTTCAGAGCAGCTTACCAACTCTGAATACAAGCTCGGCACGCTGCAACGTCAATTTGAAGAGTTTCTTTCTCCGGCCACCAGAGTTATTGCGATGAGCGGTGTCGAAACTCCGAAGGCGCACGCCAAAGTCGTCTGGAATACAGAGAAACAGACCTGGGAAGTTCATATCACAAACCTCCCTGCTCCGCCTGTCGGCAAGGACTATCAACTATGGTACGTAACCAAAGACGCCAAAATTAACGCAGCAGTCTTCAGCACCGGTGAAAATGGCAACCAGGAATTAAAACTGACCATTCCCCCCGAAGCCATTAAGGGGCTGTCGGCGACCGCCGTCACACTTGAACCCAAGGGCGGTTCACCACAACCAACAGGAAAATTCTATCTGCTGGCTCAAATTTGAATCACCCAGATCGTTGAAGTAGACTCCTCATCGAGTCAAACTCAAATCCACAGAATTAAGTTTCAAAGTTGACGCTTTAAGGTGTCGGAGCCTGATCCGCGCGCTGAAACGCCAACTGCGAAACACAGCCTGTCAATAAAAGGTGTAATCAGTTTTATGATCAAAACTCTGGAATGGACTGACGAAGGCGTGCTGATGATTGATCAGCGCCTGCTGCCGACCGAAGAGGTCTACCCGGTTTTCAAAACTTACGACGAAGTCGCCTACGCGATCAAGGAAATGGTTATTCGCGGCGCACCGGCAATCGGTGTCGCGGCGGCAATGGGAGTCGCGCTCGGCGCTCGTGACACCAAAACAAACGATCCGGGAGAATTCGACCTGGCTTTTGACCACATTTGCCATGTCATCGGTTCAACCCGCCCAACAGCCGTCAATCTGTTCTGGGCTATCGAACGAATGCGAAATCTTTATTCCAAACTGAAAGGCGAGAACGCTTCGCTGGATGAAATTCGCCTTCGACTGATTGCCGAATCAAAGCAAATGCACGTCGAAGACGTCGCCGCCAATCGCGCGATGGGACGATTCGGAGCCGAGTTGATTCCCGATAACGCAACCGTCCTGACTCATTGCAACGCCGGAGCTTTGGCGACCGCCGGTTATGGAACCGCGCTCGGAGTCATTCGCGCCGCAGTCGAAGCCGGAAAAAAGATCGCAGTCTTCGCCGACGAAACCCGCCCCTTTTTGCAGGGCGCGCGGTTGACCGCCTGGGAACTTCACAAAGACAACATCCCCGTCACGCTGATTACCGACAACATGGCCGGCCACTTTATGAAAGCCGGAAAGATTGATTGCATAGTCGTCGGCGCTGATCGCATTGCCTCAAACGGCGACGTAGCCAACAAGATCGGAACTTACTCCGTTGCCGTGTTGGCCAAAGAAAACAACATTCCGTTTTACGTCGCCGCTCCGATTTCAACGCTCGACATGAACATTGGCTCCGGTGAACAAATTCCGATTGAAGAACGAGTCACGACGGAAGTCACACACGTCAAAGGCGCTCAACTGGCCCCCGAAGGAATCAACGTTGCCAACCCGGCTTTTGATGTAACGCCGAACCGATACGTCGCGGCAATCATCACCGAACGCGGAGTTGCCCGTCCGCCATTTACAGAAAGTCTGCGACGACTGGCTGAATAATCGAATACCGAGTCAGTACCACGACCGGCAGGGAGTGCGTCACCTGATACCCGCTTGCTACCGCGCGCGGTACTGACTCAATGCTTTTTTTCGTGGGAACAAACTATGTCCTGGAACAAGTCAACTGCGCGAGTCGGCGTTTACGTTGACGTGGCCAACATCAACCGCAATGGCGGTTATGGCATGGGCTACGAAATCTTGCGCGAATTTGCCTGCCGCGATCTGGCTGAAGCCGTTCGCCTGAACGCTTACGTCAGCTACGACGCTGAAAAAGCCCGCCGCGAACCATATTATTTCCATCGCACCAACAGCTTTTATTCCGTGCTCCGCGATTTCGGCTACAAGGTGATTCAGAAAGAGGTCAAATGGTTCACCGACGAAGACGGCAATAAAGTCGCCAAAGCCAATGCCGATCTTGATCTGGCCGTTGACGCATTGCTGCAATCTGAAAAGCTTGACCGGGTGTTACTGGTGACAGGTGACGGAGATTTCGTCCAAGTCGTCCGCGCGCTGCAAAACAAAGGCTGCCGAGTTGAAGTCCTGGCATTCAAAAACGTCTCACACGAATTGCGCCGCGAAGCCGACATGTTTATGTCCGGCTATCTGGTTCCGGACCTTTTGCCGATTGAAGACCATGGAACAGAAGAAAACATTTGGGGCGAGGTAGAACACCGAGTGCGCGGCATTTGTTATTACCACAAAAACGATTTCGGCTTTATGCGGTACCTGAAACGCATTGATCCTAATCTGTGGGTGACCGACGCAAAACATCCTGATTCGCCTTATGGCACAGCCTGGTTTCATGATTCCAGTTTGCCACCCAGTTCCAACGGCGCCACTTACGACCTGCCAAGTCGTAAATTTATCTTTGAATTCAAACTCACCAAGACCGAACAAGATAAAGGGATGCGGGCAACTGATATTCAACTTGTGGCCGAGGTCTGAACTGCCAGACAATTGCCTTTTCTTTCCTGTTCATCAAACAGACTGATGCGTATAATCCTCGCCGACGCGCCCCTATAATCGGATGATGTTAAGGCGTGTTCACCGCGAACACTGTCCCTCACTTCTTGAATCACTTGGCGCGCCTCCTAAAGTTCAACGCGCCCCGTCTGTAAACCAAATCAGCACCCATGATTAAGCAGTACTCTAAACACACTCGCGCCGGTGTTTCGGCTTTGTTTTTTGGCTTTGCAACGTGGCTGAGCGTTTTAGGCCTGCTCCTGACCAGCAAGCCGCCAAATCATAACTTTGCCAAAGGGCCGGTTTCATACGGTCTGCAATCGCAACTAAACAACTTGCCGCTAAGCTTTGAGGAAAACCGTGGGCAGACCGACCAATCAGCTCGCTTTATCGCACGCCAGCGCGGTTACACGCTTTACCTGACAAATACCGAAGTCCGCTTTGAGTTGAAGCAAAAATCTCCAAACAAACCAAAGAGCTTGAACATAAAGCTCGGCAGCAAAACAAGCCAAACGCCCCTCGAAGGCCTGGAGCGGCTGAACGGTAAAACCAATTACTTCATCGGCAATGATTCCAGCGAATGGCAAACCGACGTTCCAACTTTTTCCCGCGTCCGCCAGCGCGGAGTTTATCCCGGCATAGACGCTGTCTTTTACGGTAGCCGGCAACAACTGGAATACGATTTTATCGTCGCGCCGCAAGCCGATCCGCAACAGATCGAACTGGCCTTTGAAGGCTCCGATAAACTTGAAATCAACGAACACGGCAACCTGATAATTGATCTGGGCGGCGAACAGTTGCAGATGCACAAACCTGTAATTTACCAACAGATAAACGGCCAAAGACGATTCGTCGAAGGCAGCTTTTCTATCCGCTCTATCTGCAATCCGCAATCAGTCGGCTTTGAGCTTGACGATTACGACCATAACCTGCCGCTGGTAATTGACCCTGTGGTTGATTATTCGACTTACTTCGGAGGCAGTGGCACGGACATTGGTTATGGCATAGCGGTGGACAGGCTTGGTTTTATTTACATTACAGGGCAAACGGGTTCGCTGAATTATCCGACCAAGAACGCTTATCAATCCACGCGTGACGGCGCGACCGACGCATTCGTCACCAAACTTGATCCGAAAAATTCGACGGTAGTCTTTTCGACTTACTTCGGCGGGCGAAATCCCGGCGATAGAGGTTCCGCCATTGCCGTTGATATGGCCGGGAACATTTACCTGACAGGCGAAACCAATTCGCTCAACTTCCCGACAGCCAATGCCGCCAACCCGATCTTCAGAGGCAACGTTGACGCCTTTGTCACCAAGTTCAACATTGAAGGTAATGTCCTGCTTTACTCGACTTTTTTGGGCGGGACTTTTTCAGATATTGGTTTTGGAATTGCCGTAGATCGTTTTGACAACGCCTACATCACTGGTCGCACTCTGTCGGCAAATTTTGCTACCAAAAACCCTATGCAAGCGACATTAAATGGTCAGCAGGATGTTTTCGTCGCCAAGTTCAGCCCGGACGGAGCAGTCATTTACTCGACTTACCTGGGCGGCGAACTTTCGCAAACCACTGGACGTGACGAAGAAGCCGGTTACGGCATCGCCGTTGATGCGCTGCAAAATGCCTATATCACAGGCTTTACAACTTCGCCCGGTTTCCCCACCGTCGGCGCAATTCAACCGGACTTCGCCGGAGTCGAAGATGCTTTCGTCGCCAAGATCAATGCCGCAGGTTCGGCTCTGGTTTATTCGACCTTCCTTGGAGGAGACCGTGCCGAAGAAGCGCGAGCGGTTGCACTGGATCCGATCGGCAATGCCTACATTACCGGCTATACCTTTTCGCTGAACTTCCCAATCGTCAACGCGCTGCAACGAACTTATGGCGGCAGCGTTGACGCCTTTGTAACCAAGATCAACGCCACAGGCTCCGCAATCATTTACTCGACATTTCTGGGCGGAAGCGGAACGGAAAACACAGGGCTGGTTGCCGACATCACTCCCGTCGGAGGTATCGCCGTTGATATTTTGGGAAACGCCTACATCACCGGCAAAACCGAATCGCAAAACTTCCCCGTTGTACGCGCTTTGCAACCGACTCTGCGCGGAAACAACGACGCCTTCATTGCCAAGATTGATCCGGCGGGTTCCGAATTGATCTATTCGACTTACCTGGGCAGCACCTTCACCGACAACAACGGATTCGACGAACGCGGCTTGGACATTGCGGTTGACTCGTCGGGCAGCGTTTATGTGACGGGACAGGTTTTGAAAAATGACTTTCCGACCGTTATGCCCGCCCAGGCAGATTACGGCGGAGGTCTGAGCGATGCCTTCGTCGTCAAAATTTCGGCGCCAGACATCGTCACGACCGCAACGGTTTCGGCGGCCAGCTTCACCAGCGGATCAGTCGCGCCCGAAGAGATCGTTGCGACATTCGGAGCCAATCTGGCCAGCGGAACCGAAATAGCTTCAACAACTCCGCTGCCCACTTCCCTGCTCGGCACAAGCGTGAAAGTCAAAGATCATCTGAACGTTGAGTTGCCCGCCCCGCTGTTTTTCGTTTCTCCCGGTCAAATCAATTTTCAGATTCCGCCGGGACTGGCCACAGGCAAAGCCACGATCACAGTCACTAACGCTCAGAACATGACCGTCGGCGCCACAGTGTTGATTGAAAAAACCGCGCCCGGACTGTTTTCAGCCAACGCCAGCGGCAAAGAAGTGGCAGCCGCTATCCTGTTGCGAGTCAAACTGGACGGCACGCAAATCTTTGAACCAGTGGCGCAATTCGACAGTGTCAAAAACAAATTCGTGCCATTGCCGATTGATTTTGAACCGGGTGCAGGAAATGCAGGAGATCAATTGTTCTTGCTGCTGTTCGGCTCCGGCTGGAAAGGCCGCAGCGCACCGGAAAAAGTCACTGTGCAAATCGGCGGCCTGAACATCCCAGTGCTTTACGCCGGAGCGCAGGGCAGCTTCGTCGGTGAAGACCAGATCAACCTGCAACTGCCGCGTGCGCTGGCTGGGCGCGGACAACAGGATATCTTTCTGATGGTTGATGGTCAGTTGGCCAATTCGGTAACCGTTACATTCAAGTAGGATCAACAACGGAATTGGTTTGAGACAGTTTGTTCAGATAAGGAAACGCCTGTCGGCAGGTTAGGTTGGACAATCAGTCTTGAAGAAAACCAGCAGCGCCGGTTTGCCGTTTTAATATCACCGCTCGTCGCCACTCAAACCGCTTAACGAAAATGGCGGAGCCTATTGGGTAGATTGCAGTGCTCTATGTCCACTTTTGTGGCCTTGCAAAAATGAAACTACTGCTCATCGCCCTACAGATTCTCAAACTCGGTTTCCGTTATCCCAGCCTGGCGCAGGATACTGCGTAACGTCCCTCCAGCGACTTCACGATGTTTGGGAATAATTGCTGTGCGAGTGCCTTCGGATGTAGTACGCGCAAATTTGACGTGGCTGCCTGTTTGGCTGACCTCAACAAATCCCCCAGCCTCCAGCTTACGTTTTACCTCTCGATAAGGGAGAGGCTTCATGCCGCCATAACCTCAACCTCGATGGGTTGAATAAATGGCAATACAGTTGCGACTGGCGGAGCGAAGTGGAGTGCCAAAGCTTCACGCAGATTGTCCATAGCTTCTTCAGGCGTCTCCCCTTGCGAGGCAACATCTACTTCAAGACATTGCGCGACGAACCATTCTTCTTCTTGCCAGACAGTTGCATTCAGATTTCTCTTCATCTTTACCATGACCTCCTTTTACTTTGCGGAGAATCTTTGAACTGTGATTCCATCAACCAGTTAACACAAGTCCTTTTCGCCAAACAAAAATCCACGAAGCTCGCGAAGCACCACGAAGCAATTATTAGCCTCCGTGCTTTCTTCATGCAACTTCGTGGATAAGTTTTACACGCACGCGTTCGTTAAACGCACTTCGAAAAACCGCAGTCGCGGCAGGTGTAACAACCACCAGCATATTCAATCTGATTGCTGCTGCATTCAGGGCAGGCGGTGATCACTTTCTTGGAATCAATAATCACCGGTTTGATCGGAACGACATTGCCAACTGGTTGGGCCGCTTGAGCGGTTTTGGCCAGTTCCGCCGTTTGAGCCATTGCCTGTTTGGCGGCTTCGCGGGCGGAATCGGGTTGGTTCATCAGGCGGCGCTTGGTCAGCATGATGCATTCGGCGACGACCTGTTCCGGCGAAGTGCATAACCGCGCGTTGAACCAGATCGAATGATTGCCGATGACTTTGTTCAAGCTGGCCGCGACTTCTTCGGGTTCGAATCCGCCGCGCAACATCTTCGACGCCAGCAAACCGACTGAAACGGAAAGACCTCCGCCGGTGGCGAAAACTTCCAGCACTCGCGCACCGTCGTGATTGACTGTCACGTAAAGATTCTGGTGATCGAACGAAACCTGCCAGGTTGAACCGGACAGTTCGCGCGGTCGTTCCAGACGCGGCAAAGATTCGTGAACCGAGAGCGTGCTTTGATGTGCGGCTTGAGTCGCCTCCGGGCTGGTTTCAATTATGACTTCAGGTCTGGCTTCAACCTTCGCTTCGGGTTTGGCT
>JAGNMH010000235.1 GCA_017991275.1 Acidobacteriota bacterium | reverse complement strand
GCTTGAGCCTTACTGTCAGGTCATCATCTACCTGCTACGCAAACGCCTCAGAAGATCCTGAACCAATGAAAACTTCCGCCGACAAATCCAAAGACCAGCCCGTGATGCTGTTTGCCAGTCAAAAAGATTGGGCGAAGTGGCTGGATAAAAACCATGCGGCGTCGTCCGGTATTTGGATGCGGCTGGCGAAAAAGGCTGCGGAGTTGAAGTCCGTCAATTACACCGAAGCTCTGGACGTGGCTTTGTGTTACGGCTGGATTGACGGGCAGAAGAAAAGTCACGACGCGGATTCGTGGTTGCAAAAATTCACTCCGCGCGGAACCAAAAGCATCTGGTCGAAGATCAATCGGGAAAAGGCTGAAGCTTTGATCAAAGCCGGAAAAATGAAACCCGCTGGTTTACTGGCCATTGAAAAAGCCAAACAGGATGGGCGTTGGGAAGCCGCTTATGATTCGCAAAGCAAGGCGACGGTTCCCGAAGATTTTCAGGCGGAGCTTGATGGCAATCCGAAAGCGAAGGAGTTTTTCGCCGCGCTCAACAGCGTCAACCGATACGCCATTTTGTTCAGAATTCAGACCGCCAAAAAAGCTGAGACTCGTGGCAAACGCATTCATCAATTCATTCAAATGCTGGAAAAAGGCGAAAAGATTCATCCATAGTTGTCGCCTGGAAGTTGCCGTGCACGAATTGCTGAGCGAGAATTGCCGCGCACGAAATTCAATTCAATCGTTGTCCAACCAGTTATCGCTTCAGAAAGGAGATTCCTATGAAATGGCGCACCCTTTTGTTTGTAGCCGCCTTCCTAAGTCTGGCCTTTGTTTCGCTGCCAGCTCGAACACAAAATCTTTCGGATCGAAAATCTCTGCTTGATGCCTGGAATCAGCCGTTCAAACCGTTCCGAATTATCGGCAACATTTACTACGTCGGCACAAGTAACCTGGCTTGTTACCTGATAACTTCGCCCGGCGGGCACATCCTGATTGATACGGCAATGGAGGAATCTTCGCCGATCGTTCGCGCCAACATCGAAGCTCTGGGTTACAAGCTGAAATACATCCGCGTCATTCTTTCCAGCCACGCGCATTTCGATCACGTAGCCGGTCATGCAGATATGAAAGCCGCGACAGGCGCTCAGGTTTACGCAACTGCTCAGGACGCGCTGGTGCTGGAAAGCGGCGGGGCGAAAGGTTTTCACCCGCTAAACAATTACAAACCGGTCAAGGTGGACAGGATCATCAAGGATGGAGAAGTTGTGCGGTTTGGCGGAGTGGCTCTGACCGCTCATCTGACCCCAGGCCACACCGAAGGCAACACGACCTGGACAACGACCGTTGAAGAAAATGGCAAAAAGTACGACGTAGTTTTTGTTGCCAGCATGTCCATCAACCCAGGCGTTAAAATGGTCAACAACCCAACCTGGCCTGGTATTGCTGAGGCTTATGCCAAATCTTTTCAAATGCTGAAATCGCTGAACTGCGATGTCTTTTTGGGGCCGCATGCGCCGTTTTTCAATATGGAAGCCAAAGTTAAGCAAATGGCTGACGCCAAAATGAATCCATTCATTGACTCCAAAGGTTATCGAAACTACATCGCCGAGTACGAAAAGAGTTACAACGAACAGATCGCACAAGAGCGAAAACCAGGTGCCAGCAAGTAGGCTTCAGATTGCGCTCAGCTGGCTGGCCAGTATTCGCGGTTGAACTCGACTGTGAAAGCTTCCAACTGTCTGGCTTTCTCTTCTTCGCTCCAGCCAAGTTCATTTGCCATCAGTTCGGCGGCGGCAGGCGCGCAATCCAGAACGGCTTCGCCGGCCAGCATGGCCAATCGTGTTCGCCGCGTCAGTGCGTCGGTCAGTGTGACTGCCATTTCGTGCCGGGCGGCGTAAACGACTTCGGCTTTGACATAAGGCAATCCGGAAATCAGCCGTTCGCGCAATTGTTCGTCGCTTAGCATCAAACGAATCAATTGATCGAAGTTCGATCCGTAAGCAAAAGCCAGATGGCGCGTCACTTCAATCGGCAATTCGTAATGCTGAGCAAGCTGTTTGGCCGTCACCTCCAACTCAACGCGGCTCATCTGACCGCCGCTGATTGGAGCTTCAGTCGTTCTGTTTTCGCCACCTGAACTGTCCAGCCTTTTCAGAGCCAAATCAATTCCCTGCTCCGCCATCAAACGATAAGTCGTCAGTTTGCCGCCGCCGATTGAAATCAATCCGTCAGAGGTTTCAATCATTTCTTCTTTGCGAGAAACCTTGGTGGTGTCTTTGGCATTGGCGTCGGTTATCAATGGACGCAACCCCGCCCAGGCTGAAATTACGTCAGTTGCATCCAGGTTTGCATCGGGGAAATACGAATTAACGGCGTTTAGAATTTCAATAATCTCTTCTGGTTCGGCATGCGGCGAATCTTTTGGACCTTGGTAATCGGTGTCGGTTGTGCCGATATTGACCCGCCCCTGCCACGGCACCACGAAGTAAAAGCGATGGCCGGTCAGCGAGGGAATCAACCAGGCTGCACCGACTCGCAGTCGGTCGGCGGCAATGGTTAAGTGAATGCCCTTCGCCGGTCGCAGCTTTTTCGACAAACTATTTGAGTTGTGGCCGTCCAGGCGAATCGTTTCTTCCATCCAGATGCCGGTTGCATTGATCGTCACCTTAGCGCGCACTTTGACTTGTTCGCCGCTCAATTCATCCAACACACTGGCTCCCGTGATTTTGCCTTCATCGTCGCGCAGGAAGCTTTCAACTTTGGCGTAATTGGCAATGGCGGCATTATGTTCGTTGGCCGCTTTAATGACCTCGATTACCAGCCGTGAGTCGTTTGTTTGCGCGTCGTAATACAAAAACGCGCCTTTCAAACCTTTCGGATCAAGTTGCGGCGCCAGGTTCAATGCTTCTTCGCGACTCAGTCGCCGATGTTTGGCAAAGTTGTGACCTCCGGCCAGCAAGTCATACAAAAACAACCCGGCTCGCATTTTCAGAGGGTGGTCGTAATTTCGTCGTCGGTCTGAATAAATTGGAATGACGAATGGACAGGCTTCGGTCAGATGAGGAGCGATACGGGTCAGAATAGCGCGTTCAAGCAGCGCTTCACGCACCAGCGCAAAATCGAACTGCTCCAGATAACGCAACCCTCCGTGAATCAACTTGGTTGAACGGCTGGAAGTCCCGGCGGCAAAATCGCGCTTTTCAACCAGAGCGACTTTCAATCCGCGCACGGCGGCATCCAATGCCAGACCGGCGCCGGTAACTCCGCCGCCGATAATCAAAACATCGAAAACATCGCGCTTAAATCGTTCGAGCGAATCGCCACGGCTGCGCGTGGAAAATTCATGCATGTTCAATATTGGCATGTTCTCTGCTGGCATACTCGCTACCGAATCGGCTTTGTGTCGCCGAGCAACACATCTGGAGGAAAGTAATTCAGGTTGAGATAAGCTTTTATTTCCGCCGCCCATTCGCGGAATCCCTGATAATCCACCTTGGGTTTCAATCGCAAATCGCCCGCCATTCCCAGGGCATCCAGCCCAAGGCTGTTGGCAATGTATAGCGCGCGGGGCAGGTGGTAACCCTGAGAGACCAGCACAGCGCGCTGCAAGCCAAAAACATCTTTTGCCCGCATGCAGGTTTCATAAGTCGAACGCCCGGCATAATCCACAACCACATCCTGCGGGGCAACGGCGTGAGTCACCAGATATTCCTGCATTGCCTTCGGTTCGTTATAACTGCGATGGCGGTTGTCGCCAGAAACCAGAATGCGATCAACTTTGTGGGCACGGTAAAGTTCAATCGCCGTGTCTACGCGATCTTCCAGAATTGGTGAAAGGTCGCCGTTTCCATAAACGCTGGCTCCAAAAACGATCGCTACACGGGGACGCGCCCAGCGACTGGTGTCCAACTCATTCATGTTGGTGATGATTCGATTGTCGTAGCTATGAACCCGGAAATGCACAAAGGCAAAAGCTATGACGGCAATCAAAAGCAAAAGCAGGAGGCCACGTTTAATCATCGTTGATAATCGCTTCTCGATAACCGCCCCAGTGGTCATCGTTTAAGGCAAATTCCATCTGTGCGGCTATCAAACTATCTCGCCAGTGAAACTGTCAAGCTGCCCGCAACAATACGCCTAACTATACCGAAGACGGTCTTAACTCATCCTCGTCGTCGCCGCAATCAACCGGCTTTTGGCTTTTTGGCTAAGACTTTTACTCCAACTCCTCAACAATCGAATTTCCCTTTGAACAATCGCCACTGGTCCATTGCCAGGATTCGTGCAAACGGTATCGGCCATCTGGCAAAACTTCAGGCGTCGAAAAACATTTGCCAGTGCAAAGTTCGCCTTGTTGGTTGATGTGCTGGTAACGCATGTCCAGGCGGCCACCAGAATCTGCTTTTGCCACCAGCGTTCCAAAGCAAATGCTCCCACCTGAGTAAGTCGCCCAGACGATGTCGTCTTGCTGTCGGTATTGGAAAATGGTTTCGGAACTAACTTCGCCGGTTTCGGAATTACTGATTCCGGCAAAACGACGGTTGTTGTAATCGAATTGAGGCATCGGCTGGTATCAGGCGGTCTGAATTTCGACCTGCTCCCCCTGATAAATCAGTTGCAGGTGAAACAACCGGTTTCTGGCTTTTTTGATTTGTCGGTCAACTTGCGACAACAGGTCGGCGAACAGGTCAACTTCCAGAGCTTCGGCATTTTCGATCCGCAACTTGAGCGTATAAATTTCAGATGTGGTGATGTCGGTAATGTCGGCTTCGATTTCCGCCAGACGCTGTCTGGCTTCAGTGATTTTGCGCAGCAGCAAAATCATTTCGGCTGAACTTACGCCACCGATTTCCGCCGATTCCAGGCTGGTACCGGCTTCCAACATTTCCTGCAACCGCTCTTCAGCGCCTGATTCGTAAGCGTGATTGACTTCGATCATCAACTGATGACGATGCTGCCTTTCCTGCGGACACGAAGTCAGATCGGGGTGAAATTTGCGCGCGACTTCCTTGTAAAGCTTTTTCAGCTTGTCCGAATGAAGCCGGTTCTGACCGCATCCGACTTCGTCATCGGCCAGCGAATCGCCATCGTAATCATCGTCAAACTCCAGGCCTTGCAGCCGGGCTATTTCTTTTTCGATGTCGGCCAATTCGTTGTAACGACCGCCAACGACGTTCATGTAACGGCTTTCAAACCCGGTCATGCCGGATTTGAGGTTGGCCAGTTGCGAGTCGCGTTCGGCAAGTTCGACTTCAAGTTGCGCCAACTCTTCGCGGCGCCTTTGTAAATTATGCTCTTCGCTTTGTTGGCTAAGAATCAGCGTGCTCATAATCAATGTATGACAAACTGTCAGTTTGTCTTTTTCTCAGCTAATCGCTCTCTGCGGAAGCGGAACAAGCTCGGCAGCTTGTTCTACAGTTGTTGCTGCAATTTCTTCAACACGTCGTCAAAGGTTTGATATTCGTGAAAGTTGATCTTGCGTTGGCGGCAATGTTCGACCAGCGAATGTTTGGCAAAGACTTGATCGGCAGCCTCGGCGGCTCCACGGTCGGACAGTCCATCGCCAATGAAGATTGCATACTCGCCGCGTTTTTTCGCGGCTTTGATGGCCACGGATTTGTCGTGCCCCCAATCAGTTTTGTCGCGGAAAACGCATTGCCAGCCAACTTCCTCACTGGGCTTTAAGGTATTGGCCAGAATCTCCAGATGCGGAAAATCCGATTGGCGAATAAACAGGTCAATCAGTTGATGAAAGCCAGCGCTCAGAATCGTCAGCGGTATAGCTTTGGCCTCGCACCAGGCGGCAAACGGAATAAAAGCAGGGTCAATTCGCACTTGTTCGCGCAACAGTTTTTCGGCTTCGGCAAATGGGCGGCGAATGCTGCGCATTTCTGCGGCGATGCCTTCGCTCAAAGTCAATTCACCTTCACGGATCAAGCGGCCAATGGTTTGAACCATTTTCTGCCCTCCGCCCAGATTCGTAGCCAGAAAAACCAGCGTGTCTTTTTCAGAGATCGTGCCGTCAAAGTCGGAAAAAATGTGAAGTTTAGTCATTCAAAAAATAGTCTGTATTTGAAGTCTGCGGCTATTTAGCGGGTAAAGATTGTGCGAACCTCAGTCCTTTCTTGACCCAAAACGCCAGTCGTTTGGCAGTGCAAATACCATCGGCGGTGACGTAAATCATTCCCTTCATCGGGCGTCCGGTGAAATCCATTTCGCGCGCGTCAGGTTCGGCCAGTGCCTCTGCGTAAGCGTCCGGCCCGACTCTGACCATCAAATCATCGCCGACCACTCCGCAACTCATGTTTCCGTTCACCATAAAAGCCAGTCCCCCGAACATTTTCTTTTCCACGATGCCGGTTTCGCTTTCCAGTTGTTTTCGTATTCTGTCGGCCAGTTTTTCGCTGAAAGCCATTTTGCCTCCTCGTCATTCAAATCAATTTGACCGCACCTCGACGCCCGGCGGGGCTTTGAAAATAAATTGGGAACCGGCCACCGGAACGTTTTCGCGGACGTTGGAAAACAGAAAATCCGAACGTGAGCCGCCGCTTTCAATCAAAGTCAGCCTGGAAATTTGCAAACTGCCTGGTTCAATTTCGACCAACAGTTCGCGGAAATCAGCCGCCCGTTTGGGAACCATTCGCAAGACTTTGTTGCCCGCGCGAGCCGGAGATTCTTTGGCGAATTCGATCTTTTTGAAATCGCGCCGCAGGTTTCCGCGACCAAGCAGAAAAGCGAAAGGCGCGCGCATATCGCCGGAATCTTTGATCGAACTTTTGGAAGCGTACCTTTCCGCCGGGACGTATTCGTAAAGCGATTTGCCGTCGGAGATGAACAGTTTGGTTTCCGGCGAGGTGTAATCCCAACGCATCTTGCCCGGCTTTTTCAGAAGCATTCGCCCACTTTCGCGGCGCGTCTGGCTGCCGGAGTTGTACATCTGCGTGAAATCGGCGGACAGCGAAGACAGTTTGTTGTACTTCGTCTGCAAACCGTCAATCAGTTGATCCAGTTCCGTGGTTTGCCCAACCGCAATCGGCTGGCAAACACAAAACAGGAACAGAAACGCGAGAATTTTTTTCAGCATTTGGTCACGGTAATGAATTGAACTTCAGAAATGAGGTGAGATTATAGCCGCTGGCTGCGGATTTTGGCGAATTGGTAGGTTTGAGACAGTGCCGCGCGTGTAAGCAAAAGGTTTTCTGTGAACAACCGCTTGCTTACACGCGCGGTACTGCAACTGATTGCTTTACTTCCCGAACAAACAAATCTTCCAGCGATTCGCGCACCGGATTAACCGAAACGATTCGGCCACCGGATCGGTGCGTCAGTTCCAGCAATCGAGTCAGGTCGCGGTCGTCCTTCAATCGAACTCGCGCGACTTCAGGCGTGGCTGAAACGGCAATGGCAAAGCTCTTGAATTCAGCCAAAACCTTTTCGCTAACTCTGCTGACTACGGCTTCGATTTCGTTGCTGCGGGTTTTCAGGATTTCAGACAGCCTGCCGGATTCGATCAGGCAGCCTTTGTTCAGAATGGCTACGCGGTCACACATGGCTTCAACGTCGGTCAGAATGTGCGAAGAAAAGAAAATTGTTTTGCCTTGTGCGCGCAGACCAACAATCAAGTCGCGAACTTCGCGGCGTCCCAGCGGGTCAAGTCCTGACATTGGTTCGTCCAGAAACAATACTTCGGGGTCGTTGATCAAAGCCTGAGCCAGTCCAACGCGCTGCAACATGCCTTTGGAAAATTTGCGAAGC
>JAGNMH010000233.1 GCA_017991275.1 Acidobacteriota bacterium | reverse complement strand
GTACTGCACCAAACCACAGGTTTTTTCGATGCAAGCAGATTTTCTCTCCGGCTTGAACGCTCAACAGCGCGAAGCCGTCATCACAACCGAAGGCCCCGTGCTGCTTCTGGCCGGAGCCGGAAGCGGCAAGACTCGCGTCATCACTTTTCGCATTGCGCAGATGGTCGAAGATGGCGTGCGCCCGGACAGCATTCTGGCTGTTACCTTCACCAACAAAGCCGCAGGCGAAATGAAAGAGCGCGTTGAAAAGTTGCTGGAAGGAAAGCCGCGCCAAAGCTCTCCGTTGCTTTCGACCTTTCACGCGTTGTGCGTCCGCATCCTGCGCCGGGACATCGAAAAGCTGGGCAAAGGCTACACGCGAGCTTTCACGATTTACGATTCCGATGACCAGCAAAAATTGCTGCGAGCCTGTATCAAAGATTGCGGCTTTGACGACAAGCAGATAACGGCGCGACTGGCTCAGACTTCGATCAGCGGATCGAAGAATCGCGGCGAAGACCCCGAAACTGCTGCAGCAAAAGGCGCAGCCGATCCCAAGCGAGCTTCGATTGCCAGAGTTTACGCGCTTTACGAACAGCGATTGCTGTCGTCGAATGCATTGGATTTCGACGATCTGTTGATTCGCACGGTTCAATTGTTGCGGACTTCCGAAGAAGCTCGGCGTTATTACCAGAACCGTTTTCGCCACTTGATGGTTGATGAGTTTCAGGACACCAACGGCATTCAATACAGTTTGTGCAAGCTGTTGGTCGAAGGCGATATTGCCCTGAACCTGGCTGTGCGTCCGGCGGATTTCTGGACAAATCGCAGTTTCTGCGTTGTTGGCGACGAGAACCAATCCATCTACAAATTCCGAGGTTCGGATTTCAACATCATCCTCAACTTCGAGCGCGACTTTCCCGGCACGCGCACCATCAAGCTGGAAGACAATTACCGTTCGACCGCGCGAATTCTGGAAGCGGCGAACAAAGTCATCGCCAACAACTCGCAACGCTTCGATAAACGGTTGCGAGCCAATTCAGCCGAAGGCGAAAAGATTCGTTACGCCCAGGTTTACGACGGCGAATCCGAAGCCCGCTGGGTGGCGGAAAAAATCACCGAGCATTTACGGCGCGAACCCAAGTTGAAAGCCGCCGTGCTCTATCGCACCAACGCTCAATCACGTTCGTTTGAAGAAGCCTGTCGCCGCGCTTCGCTTCGTTACAACCTGGTTGGAGGTTTCAGCTTTTACGAACGCGCCGAAGTCAAAGACATCATCGCTTACCTGAAACTGGCGACGAATCCCGATGATTCGATTGCCTTGCAACGAGTCATAAACACTCCGCCACGCGGGCTGGGCAAAACTACGCTGGACGAAGTTGACCGCCAGGCAAAGGCGTTGAGTTGTTCGCACTGGGAAGCGATTACTCAGGTGATTGACCACAGCCCATTGCAAGCGCGCGCGATCAACGCGCTGAAAGCCTTTCGTTACGTCGTCACTCAGTTGATGGAAAAAGCGAACAACTCCGCCGTGCCGATTGCCGACGTGGTCAAAGCGGCGGTGATTGACACCGGTTACGAGTTGATGCTGAAGGAAGAGCGCACAGAAGAAGCCGAAGGCCGATTATTGAACCTGGACGAATTGGTCAACGCCGCAGCCGAATCCGACACGCGCGGAGAAAGCCTGCGCGATTTTCTGGATCACGCCGCGCTGGTAGCCGACACAGACCAATACAAAGCCGAAGCCGAAGTCACGTTGATGACCATGCACGCGGCCAAAGGATTGGAATTCCCGCTGGTGTTCATCGCCGGTTTGGAAGAAAACCTGTTCCCGCATTCGCGTGCCACCAACGACCAGGCAGAACTTGAGGAAGAGCGGCGGCTTTGTTACGTCGCCATCACGCGAGCCGAAAAGTATCTTTACTTGACGCATGCCATGAAGCGTCGTGTTTATGGCGAAGAAATGGTGGCAGAGCCTTCTCGCTTCCTGAATGAATTTCCTCTGGAGCTGATTGAAGACCTGTCAAAAGGCCCAAGTTGGCTGCGTTATTCCAACAAGGCTTCGACAATGGAAAATCGCGCCGCAATTGATGCCTTGACCGGCAAAGTTCCGCCGCCTGTAAAACGAACCAGTAATTTTCAGGGCCAGACGTACAACAACCGGGACAGCGTCAACGAGTTTTTCAAGCGGCAAGGTGTGAAAGTGGACACTGACGCCTTGAAACCGAAACTGGTCAAAAGCGAATCCGGCGGCAGTTCGTCCGGTTCAAGCGGTTCTAGGAGTTCTGGCGGCTCTGGCAAATTCAAGGTCGGCACGCGAGTTCGTCATGCCAAATTCGGCGTCGGCCTGATCGTCAAATGCGAAGGCGAAGGCGATAACCTTAAACTGACGATCAACTTTCCGGGTTACGGGCAAAAGAAAATGGTGGAAAAATTTGCCGGGCTTGAGAAAGCTTGAATGTCTGATCATGCCAAATTTGGTTAATTGTATTAACGTCTGGTGTTCCATCAGCGACCGTGAATAACCGATTGCCCATGCGCGCAGCACTCTAACAGCGTATCAACTTTGTGTGGTTCAATTTAGATTTCGATTGTTTTTATGCCTTACAAACTTATCGCACTCGACATTGACGGAACGCTGTTGACCACGCGCGGAGAAATCACGGCGCGCACCTCCAAAGCACTAAACCAGGCCAGACAACTCGGGGTTCAGATCGTGCTGGTGACTGGTCGCCGCTTTAATTCGGCCCGCGAACTGGTGCTGCGGTTGGAGTTGGACATTCCTCTGGTTTCTCATAACGGCGCGTTGACCAAGAACATTGAAACGCTGGAAGTCGTTGACTTTCATCCGCTGGACACCGAAACCGCCCGCGAAGTCATTCACTTCGGGCGCCAACACGGCGTTGACATGATCTGCAACGACGATCCGCACGGACTTGGCACGATGGTGATCGAAGGCATTTCGCCGGATAACAAAGCCCTGCACCGTTACCTGAACCTTTACCGAAGTTCTGTGGTCGAAGTGCCGGACTTGCTCAACTACGTTCAATCGCCTCCGATACAACTGACGATTTCCGGGCGTTGCGACCCAACGGATGAATTTGAAGTGAAGCTGCACGAGGCGATGGGCGAACAGATTCGTATTTTCAAAACACGTTACCGGGCTTACGACCTAACGATTCTGGATGTGTTGAGTCTGACCGCATCGAAAGGCGAAAGCCTGGCCGCAGTCGCCGCTCGCCACGGCATCGTCCGCGAAGAAATCATGGCAGTCGGCGACAATCACAATGATTTGACCATGCTGCGTTACGCCGGTCTGGGCGTGGTCATGGGAAATGCCGAAGACGAATTGAAGCAAATGGGCTTTGAACTGACCGGGTCAAACGAAGAAGACGGCGTGGCACAGGCAATTGAAAAATTCATTTTAAGCATGTAGTCCCGCCTTTAGGCGGAACGGCATTGGATGCCGAGACCTTCCGCCTAAAGGCCGGACTACGAACAAAGGAGCACAGACCATTCCACAAATCGAAGGCAAAATTCTTGGCTTGAAAGCCAAACAACTGCAGAGGTTGGAAAAGATGTATCAGCGGCGCATTCCTGCGGCTGAAATCGTCACGCAGGAATTCGCGCGCCAGTTGACCGAAATCTCTCACGAAATTGGCCGACAGGTTGGAGTTCTGGTCAATCGCAAAGGCCACGTCGAAACCGTCGTCGTAGGCGATGCCAGCCAGATAGTTCTGCCCGCACAGGATCGTTCGCGTTTAGGCAAATCGCGTTTTTACGGTTTACGCTGCCTGCACACGCACATTCGCGGCGAAGCCGGATTGACCCAGGACGATTTGACCGATCTGGCTCTGCTGCGGCTGGATTTGATGGCGGCGATTGACGTTGATCCGAAAACAGGTTTGCCAGGAATGGTCAGAGCCGCCCACTTGTTGCCGGCTAAAGCCACAAACAAAGCTACGGCCAAAAACAAGGAAGACAACAACGACGAACAGAAATCTTTTCAATTCCTTGACCCGCACCTGCCTGGCCAACTTGATCTGGATTTCGTTGAGTTGATCGAATCGCTGGAAGCCGAAATGGCTCGCAACCGTGGCGCTCGCAAAGCCGCCGACAATCGCGACCGCGCCTTGCTGGTTGGAGTCACCACCGGCACAACGGCAGAGTCAAAAGATTCGATTGACGAATTGCGTGAGTTGGCGACTTCAGGCGGGTTGGTAGTTCTGGACGAAGTCATTCAGCGCCGCCGCTCGCTTGATCCGAAAACGCTGGTTGGCAAAGGCAAACTGGACGAAATCATCATCCGCAGTTTGCAGCTTGGCGCTGACATGATCGTTTTCGACAGCGAACTGTCACCCGCTCAAGTTCGCGCCATCAACGAAGTCGCCGACCTGAAAATCGTGGATCGTTCGCAATTGATTCTGGACATTTTCGCCCAACGCGCTCAAACCGCCGAAGGCCGCATTCAGGTCGAACTGGCTCAATTGAAATATCTGCTGCCTCGTTTGACCGGCAGCGGAACGGCTATGTCGCGTTTGATGGGAGGCATAGGCGGACGCGGCCCCGGCGAAACCAAGCTGGAAGTTGACCGCCGCAGAGTCCGCGAACGCATCAGCCATTTGGAAGACCAACTGGACAAAATTCGCGCCAGCCGCAGCCAGCGCCGCGCTCAACGCGCTCGCAGCGAAATGCCCGTCGTTTCCATCGTCGGTTACACCAACGCCGGCAAAAGCACTTTGCTGAATGCGCTGACCAACAGCGATGTGCTGGCTGAACAGCGAATGTTCGCCACGCTTGATCCAACCAGCCGACGTCTGCGTTTGCCGCACGAACAGGAAATCATCGTCAACGACACAGTCGGTTTTATCCGCGACCTGCCCAAAGATTTGCTCACGGCGTTCAAAGCCACTCTGGAAGAAATGGAAGGGTCTGATCTGCTGATTCACCTAGTTGACGGAGCCAGCCCTCAGCTTGAAAATCAGGTCAATTCGGTCAATCGCATTCTTGGCGAATTGAAGCTGGATGCAATTCCACGCCTGCTGGTGTTTAACAAAATGGATTTGGCCGATCCGGAAGAGTTGGAAAACCAGTGCGAGGTTTACAACGCGATTGCGATTTCAGCGATCAACCGCCGCTCGCTGGACAAACTGGTCAATGAAATCAGCGCACGACTGAACCCGGAACCGCCTGAACAGGCGTGACGTAAACAGCGTAAATGAAAAGCATGTAGTCCCGCCTTTAGGCGGAAAGGTTTGGCAAGAAGGCTTTTCTTCTTATACAAGAGAAACGCCCCTATTCCGCCTAAAGGCGGGACTACGAACTCTTTTTCAAGGAAGAAAAAATGTACTGCCCAAAATGTGCCAATCCGCTTGAGAACAATCAGAAATTCTGCCGAAGCTGTGGAGCCAACGTCAGTCTGATTCCACAGGCGTTGACAGGCCAACTGCCGGTCGCTCCGCTTGAAGAGGGGGAACTTGGCTTTCACGAACGCCGCAAACGCCGTCGCAACCGAGAAGCAACCATAGAAGGCGCTGTCGGCAAATCTTTTACCGGCATAGGTTTTTTGATTGCCGCGCTGTTTGTCACATTCTGGTTTCCAGGTGGATATACCTGGGGTTGGTCTTTCCTCTTTCCGGCTTTTGCCCTGATTGGCGAAGGCATCGGTCAATACCTGAAAGTTCAGGAACTGAGACACCAGCGCGAGCGAGCTTTCACTCCTCCAACAGTGCCGCACAACTTCCCTCAACCGGCTCCGCAACAATCTCGCCCCGCTGAGCTTTCAGCGCCAACGACTTCGGAACTGGTAACTCCTCCGTCCAGCATTTCCGAACACACAACCAAAAACTTGAACCGGCAGTGACCTGGGTGCGCAGGCCTGCTTGCCTGCTGTAATAAAAGCGCGAAGCTTCCGCGTTGTTTTCACAAGAAAGGATATTCCAATGACAAATTCTCTTTCCGCCTTGAAACCACTTCTTCTTTCGCTCTTCATCGCCTCGCTGCTGACGGCGTGCAGCAACTCCAAAACGGATTCAAACTCCGGCTCGTCTTCAAACGCTCCGGCGACCGCGTCTTCTTCCAGCAGCGGCGAAGCCTTTGAAGGTTTGATTACTTCCAAAATGAACACCGGCGGTCAGGGAATGGAAATCAAATACGCCATTAAAGGATCGCGCACTCGCATCGAAACGCAACTTTCGGCGGGCGGCACTCAAATGGGAGTAGTGCTGATGGATTTCGCTTCCGGCTCGCAAACCATGCTGATGCCTCAGATGAAAACGTACATGACCACGAATTGGAACGCAGAAGGCGGCGTCAAGGACATGGTCGAAAAGATGGCTGAAAAAGCTGAAAAGACCGGATCGGGCAATTACTTCAACGCCACGCCGACCGGCAAAACCGAAACCGTAGCCGGTCACACTTGCACTCACTGGATTCTGGGCGAGAAGCAAGACACCGACGCCTGCCTGGCAAAAGGCCTGGGCTATTTCGGCGGCGGCAGCGATTCAGGCGGAGTGTTCGACAAACTCCGCAACCTCGCGCTTGGCGACAAAACCAAAGCTCAATTGCAGGCCAATCCCGAATTTCTGAAATTCGTAGAAGGCGGCGTCTTCCCGCTGAAACTGGCCATCATTGAAAACGGCCAGTCCCGAACTCTGATGGAAGTAACCAGCGTCGAACGAAAATCGCTGGACGATTCGGTCTTCGCCATTCCAGCCGATTTCAAGAAGATGGAAATTCCAGGAATGGCTGGCGTTAAGAAATAGTCACCGTCGTTACGAGGAATAACAATGCCCTGGTATGCCGCACACGCGATTATGTACTTCAAATTGAAGAGCCATATTCAGGACTGCTTTACTGTATGGGAGAATGTCTATCTGATCGAAGCCCCAAACAGTGATGAGGCGCTGGTAAAGGCAGAGGTCTGGGCAAAAGAACACGAAGGCGATGATGACAATAGCCTACGAATAGGTGGGCAACCAGCTACATTGGTCTTTGCTGGCATTCGCAAATTGATTACAGTTTCTCATTGGGACAAAGAGGGTCAGCTATGTAGCCAAGATGAAGTTACGTATTCAGAGTTTCAAGTTCCTGACGAGGAAACTGTTTTGAGATTGGGTAAAGGCGAAGAAGTAACAATTGATTACATCGAATAAACATTACAAAGGATAGAACAAAGATGAACCGACGAGAATTCATTCAACACACTGCTCTGGTCACTGCTGCTGCAATGACTACGGAACTCACCGCCGAAGCCAAGGTCAATTGGCCCGTCGGCTGTTTCAATCGCCCATGGACGAAATGGTCGTTTGACGAAACGCTGAAGCAGATCAAAGCCGCCGGGTACAAAACCACTGGCTTGCTCAGCCGCACGAAAGACGATCCGTTCATCGCGGCGGACGCCAAGCCGGAATACCTGGACGCGCTGAAAAAGAAGCTGGCCGCCAACGGATTGACTGCAAACATGGGCGCGCTGCGTTCGCGGCACAACATCCCAATCGAAGAATCCGTCAAGGAAATGCGCCAGCAGATTGATAACGCCAAGTTTCTGGGCTTGCAGTTCATTCTGACCTTCGGCGTGGACAAGCCCGAAGAGTACGCGCATTACTACAAGGTCATGCACGAATCCGCTGTGTACGCAGCCGAAAAGTCAATCAAGCTGGTCATGAAACCTCACGGCGGAGGCAGCGGGTCTTCGGATGAAATCCTGAAAGCGATCAAGGAAGTCAATCATCGCAACTTCAAGATTTGGTACGACGCCGGAAACATCATCTATTA
>JAGNMH010000234.1 GCA_017991275.1 Acidobacteriota bacterium | reverse complement strand
GGCCAATGTCGCGCGGCCACGGCTTTAACTGCAGCGTCAGCCCCTGCTGAACCATCCAATCCGATAATTAGTCGAATAGGCGTATCAGATTCTGGCGTACTCTCACGTGCTATGCGCACGTTGCCGTGGGCCGCATGCAGTACTTTTTGCGAAACACTGCCAAGAAGCAGCCGCCCAATAGCCGAACGTCCGTGAGAGCCGACTACAATCAAATCCGATTTCAGCGCATCGGCCTTTTGTAGTATCAGTCCGGCTGGCGATCCTGATCCGGCCTCTGCGCCAATTTCCCAATCAGGGAATGAGGATTTCAGTTCCAAACAAGCACGCTCAGCCATTGCCAAAGCGCCATTTTCCCAATCCTGCACATACTTCGTGAAACTGGTTTCGACCATCCCATAACTGGATGGCAGAGGCATCCAGTCTCCGTAAACAGATAAAACGTGAGCTTCGACGTTACGTGGAAGCCCGGCGCGTTTTAGATCAGTCAAAGCGGCATCTGCACATTTCGACCCGTCGTAGGCGATCAGAATTCTCATCTTGTCTTTCATACCAAATTCCTCCTTTTCTTTTTCTCAAACTATGAATGGTTAGGGGCTGCGGTAATGTCCAACCGTAGCGAAAAAATCTCGACTGTTTTGGCCAAGCCTTCGGTTGTTTTACCCGCAGTCTAAACATGTTTTGACCATCAACAGGGCAAACACTATGCCGGCTCAAAAGATTAGTGGAAGTCCGTTGAAAGCTGTGTGTTTTGCGACAAGTACCTGGTTCATCGTGTATTTTTGCGCATTTGTTTTGGGTGAGGTGGCACAGTGGCAGGTCATTCTCCTTTCCACCTGATGTAATTTGTCATTCTTTTGATGGCGGCAATTGATGCTTACTTCGCCGTTATTTAATGGCCTTTGCAATGTGCCGTCTTGATCTGCACGGGAGCTTCATGGATGATGGCCGTCTCGCAATAAAACTCCTAAAACCATGAATACAGAAACGAACAAACCGCTGGTGTCAGTGATTATGGGCAGCAAATCCGATTGGGAAACCATGCGTCACGCCGACGAAGTGTTGACCAGTTTTGGCATCGAACATGAATGCCGGATTGTTTCAGCGCATCGAACTCCGGCGTTGATGGCTGAATTTGCCGCCTCTGCCGAATCGCGCGGGATCGAAGTCATCATCGCCGGAGCAGGCGGCGCTGCTCATTTGCCCGGAATGGTCGCGGCTCAGACATTGATCCCAGTGCTCGGAGTTCCAGTCGAAAGCCACGCGCTGAAGGGAATGGATTCGCTGCTTTCGATTGCCCAAATGCCCGGCGGCATCCCGGTCGGGACATTGGCGATTGGCAAAGCCGGAGCCACCAACGCCGCATTGCTGGCGGTGGCGATTCTGGCTAACTCGCGGCCTGAATTGCGCCAGCGGCTGCGCCAGTTTCGCGAAGAGCAAACCAGCAAAGTTTTAAGTGACGTCCTTCCTCTCTGAGTTCGCAGTTCACAGTGGCTGCGAACTGCGAACTGCGAACCGTGAACCGCGAACTTTTTATGACTATTTTCCCCGGCTCAGTTATTGGCGTTTTAGGCAGCGGACAGCTTGGCCGTATGTTCACGATTGCCGCCCGGCGGATGGGTTATCGTGTCCACACGTTTTCGCCGGAAACCGATACGCCTACCGGCCAGGTGGCCGATGTAGAAATAAAGGCTCATTACGACGACCTGAACGCCGTTCGCGGTTTTGCTTCAGCGGTTGATGTGGTGACGTTTGAATTTGAAAACGTTCCGTCCGCCACAGCCACAGCCGCAGCCGAGCGCGCTCCGGTCAGGCCAGACGGTCGGATTCTGCACACGACGCAAAACCGGCTGCGCGAAAAAAACTTTCTCAGCCGCCACGGCTTTCCGGTAACTCCGTACAAAGCAATCAGTTCAATCAAAGATTTGCGCGCAGGCTTGGCCGAGTTCGGTTACCCGGCAATACTGAAAACTGCCGGTTTCGGTTACGACGGCAAAGGCCAGGTCAAAATCAAAGCGCCATCAGACATTGAACCCGAATCCGAAGCCGCGCTGGCTGTTGCCGGAAAACAGGAACTGGTTCTGGAAGCTTTTGTTGATTTCGACCGCGAACTTTCAGTAGTCGCGGCGCGCGGAGTTGACGGAGACTTTGCCCATTGGGGGGCGATTGAAAATCAACACAGCAATCACATTCTGGATATTTCGATAGCTCCGGCCAATGTGCCGCCTGAAGTTTCCAGCGAAGCTGTCGCCATTACTCGCGGTGTGCTGGAACAGCTTGGCGTGGTTGGAGTTATGTGCGTCGAATTCTTTCTGACACGACAAGGCAAGTTGTTGATTAACGAACTGGCTCCGCGACCGCACAATTCCGGCCATCTGACCTTTGACGCTTGCGTGACCAGCCAGTTTGAACAGCAGCTTCGCGCCGTATGCGGTTTGCCGCTGGGTTCGACTGAATTTTTGCGACCGGCGGCAATGGCAAACCTGCTTGGAGATTTGTGGCAAAAAGGCGAACCTGATTGGGTTGCGGCTTGCGCAATGCCAGAAATCAAACTGCACCTTTACGGCAAAATGATCCCGAAATCCGGGCGCAAGATGGGGCATCTGACTGCGATGGCTGAAACGGCAGACGAAGCGGCGAAACTGGTAAGAGCGGCGCGCGAAGCTCTAAAAGGTTCAGAGTTCACGCTTCAGCGTGTTGAAATTCAGACAACACGCTGAAGCGTGAACTCTGATCAAGGCTGTTCTTTCAATCCGTTTTGACAAGCGGCACGATTTGATTGCGGACAAGCTCAACCAGTTCTGCAATGTTTTCTTCGGTATAACCTGCGGTGCTGACCGGCGGCAGGATTTCCACAAAAATATCTCCGGGGGTGACGACCTTGCGGCCTTTCGGCATAACCAGCCGAGTGTCGTTGACGACCACGGGAACGACCGGCACTCCGGCTTCGACAGCCATAAAAAAGACGCCTTTCTTGAACTCCTTTACTTTGCCGTCAACGGTTCGTGTGCCTTCTGGAAAAGCCATCAGGTTATGACCTTTTCTCAATTCGGCAGCGCCCAATTTCGTGCTTTCAATTGCGCTGGCACGGTTGCTGCGATCAATCGGGACTATGTGCGCCAGCGGAAAAGCCTGTTTCAGGATCGGATATTTCGCCAGTTCTTTTTTGGCTATGCCGCCTGTGTTGTGACCCAGGTGGATAAACAGCAATGGCGGATCAAGGTTGCTCTGATGGTTGGCAATGAAGAGGTAAGACTGTTTTGGATCAAGGTTTTCACGTCCTTTGACGTGAACTCGCGCTCCCGCAGACCACAACCAGATTCGGCAACCAAATTTCGCGTAAGGGAAGATGAATTCCTTCACTCCAAAAACCGCCAGCATGATGTGCCCGACGAAAACTACAGGAGCGCCGATGATTAGGAATAGCGTAACAAGAACGATGATTGTCCAATAGTATCTAAGCATTTTGAGACGGGGCGACGGGGCGACGGGGCGACGGAGCGGAAGATGATTTAATCTCCCAGTCCCCAAAGTCTCCCCATCCCCCAGTCTCAGATTATCGTTCCATCGGTGATAACGGCGTTTTTGGGAATGATGGTGATGCCTTCGCGAATGTAGTAATTGTCGCCATCGTGTTCCTCCAAACCAGCTTCGTTCAGGATGCTCACGTTTGATCCGATGCGGACGTTTTTATCAATGATGGCATTGCGGACTATCGTGTTTTCGCCGATACCTACCCACGGCAAACCGTCTTTGCGATCATTGGCCAGTTCGGCCAGTGTCTGGTAATAATCCGCGCCCATCATCAAAGTATTTTCGACAACCGAACCGCTTTCGACGCGAGTGCGCACGCCAAGCACCGATCGGCTGATCGAAACCGAATTCAAAATGCAGCCTTCGGGGATCAGGGAATTTGTGATTGAACAGGAGCCTTGAATTTTGGTGTTGGGCAAATATCGCGGGCGAGTAAAAATCGGCGAATCGGCGTCGAAAAAGTTAAACTTTGGCACTACCGAAGCCATGTCCAGGTTGGCGTTGTAAAAAGAACGAATGGTTCCGATGTCTTCCCAGTAACCATCGAACAGGTAACCTTGAACATTGTATTTGCCGATGGCTGCCGGAATGATTTCGCCGCCGAAATCTTTGTAAGTCGTTCCCTTGAGCATTTCTCGCAAGGCCGAATACTTGAAAACATAAACTCCCATTGAAGCAATGAACGGGCGCTGTGCAGCTTCTTCCTGGCTCAGCCCGAGTTTCGATGTGTCAACAAGCATGCTGTCCAGTTGGTCAGCGGGAGGTTTTTCGCGGAACTCGATGATCTTTCCGTTGTCATCGGTTTTCATCAGCCCGAAGCTGGAAGCGCGTGAACGATCGGTCGGAATGAGTGAAATCGTCACATCTGCGCCGGTCGCCCTGTGATGAGCCAGATACTTGCTGTAATCCATCTGGTACAAATGATCGCCAGAAAGAATCAGGACTTCGCCGGGGTCGAAATCTTCGATATGCATCAACACCTGTCGAACGGCATCGGCTGTTCCCTGAAACCAGCTTTTGTTTTCAGGGGTTTGTTCGGCGGCCAGGATTTCAACGAAGCCATCAGAAAACCGGCTGAAGCGATAAGTTCGCGCAATGTGCCGGTTTAGCGAAGCCGAATTAAACTGAGTCAGCACATAAATGTAATGCATCCCGGAGTTGATACAGTTGGAAACTGGAATATCTATCAGTCTGTATTTCCCGCCCAGCGGCACAGCGGGCTTCGAACGTTCCTGAGTCAACGGAAACAGGCGCGAACCTGCGCCGCCGCCAAGTATCACAGAGAGAACCTGTTTGTTCATTGGGACTCCTTAGTTGTTGGAGAATGCTGAATTCGGAATGGTGAATGCCGAATCTGACCTGTAAGCGGATCGTAGAACAGAAAGCGTTCGCTCTGCCTTCATCATTCTGATTTTCAGCATTCTGGTGTTGCTTGGCTCGTCAGACTAACCTGAGCTAAGCTTGGACACGGTTGAGCATAAGTAAGCAAAAAAGGTTTTACAAGAGAAGTGAAGACATTGACCAAGCAATCAGCAATCAGCAATCAGCAATCGGCAATCGTTGCCCTGGAGTCCACAGTCATCGCCCACGGTTTGCCAGCGCCACACAATCTGGAAACCGCGCGTGCCTGCGAAGCCGCCGTAAGCGCATCAGGCGCTGAACCCGCAACAATAGGCATCATCGCCGGACAACCGATCATCGGCCTGACCGAAGACCAAATCCAGGCCATCGCCACCCGCACCGACGTAGCCAAAGTAAATCTGGCAAATCTAGGCGCGGTAATCGCTCAGCAACGCTGGGGAGCGACAACCGTAGCTTCAACTTTGCACTTTGCCGCAATGGCCGGAATCAAAGTTTTTGCCACCGGCGGCATAGGCGGAGTTCATCGCGGAGCCGGCGACAGTTTCGACATCTCCGCTGACTTGAACGCGCTGGCTCGTTACCCGGTCGTCACGGTTTGCGCCGGAGCCAAAGCAATTCTGGATTTGCCCAAAACCCTGGAAGTTCTGGAAACGCTGGGAGTTCCAGTTGTCGGTTATCAAACCGATGAACTGCCCGCTTTCTATTCGCGGTCGAGCGGATTGAAACTAGACCTTCGCGCCGATTCGCCCGAAGAAGTCGCGGCGATAGCAACTCAGCACTGGCAACTTGGCTTTTCGACTTCGATCCTGGTCGTCGCTCCGATTCCAGCCGAAGACGAAGTTCCAGCCGAACAAATCAAACACGAAATCGAAGAAGCTTTGGCCGCCGCCGCCGAACAAAACATCAGCGGCAAAGCCGTCACGCCGTTTTTGCTGTCGCGCATAGCGGTGAAAACAAATGGCCGAACCTTGCCCGCAAACATTGCTTTGTTGAAAAACAACGCGCGCATCGCCGGGCTTATTGCCGTAGCGTTTGCTGCAGCATCGAACTAAGCCGGAACACAAAACTTTTCGACGGGATTTACAGGATTCGACAAGATGGGGAAGAGAATTCTTTGCAGTCAATCCTGTTCATCTTGTAAATCCTGTCTACCACTTTCGGAGCTGAAATGAATCTCAACGACATTCGCCACTTGTTCGATTACACCGAATACGCCAACCATCTGGCGCTGGACGCCGCCGAAAAACTGACGAACGAACAGCTTCGACAGGACGTGAAAATCAGCCACGGTTCGATCTTTGGAACGTTGGCTCACATGGCCGGAGCCGAATGGGTTTGGCTGTCTCGCTGGAATGGCGTGTCGCCTTCTGAAATCTGGAATGACAGAACTTTTGCCGACCTGGCTGATTTGCGTGCTCGCTGGCAGCAGATTGAAACCGAGCGACGAGCCTTGCTGGACGGGATGACGATGGATGCGTTGCACGCTGAGTTGAGTTACAGAAACATCAAGGGCGATGCGTTCAGTTTGCCGTTGGTCGCCCAGATGCAGCACGTAGTCAATCACGCCACGCTGCATCGCGGACAAGTCGTTGGAATGATTCGCCAGCTTGGCATCGCGCCGCCCGCGGTTGATTTGCTGTTTTACCTGCTGGCTAAACGCTGAGTCGGTACCGCGACCGGTAGGGAGCGGGTGATGGCTGACAAGCTCACTCCCTACCAGTCGCGGTACTGACCATTACCAGCCTTTGTAAGCCAGAGTCAAAATAATCGCCCCGGCTATCAGCCGATAAACAATAAAAAGCAGAGTTGAATTTCTTCGCAGATAGTTAATCAGGAAGGCGATGCTGGCGTAGCCGACTATGGCAGAAACCAGAGTAGACACGATCAGGTTTGTCATATTGGCATTGTCGCCAAGGATATGAACGGCTTCGCGCAATTCCAGCACTCCGCTGGCGGCAATAATTGGAATCGAAAGCAGGAAGGAAAATCGCGCAGCGGCTTCGCGGCTCATCCCGGCGAACAAAGCTCCGGCGATGGTCGTGCCCGAACGCGACGAGCCGGGAATCAGGGAAAACACTTGAAAGAAACCGACGACCAATGACTCGCGCAAACCAGCGTGTTCCATTTCCCGCCGTTTGTTGCCGACCTGCTCGGCTATCCACAAAATTACAGCCCAAACGACCATGCTGGTTCCAATCACAAACAGGCTTTTGGTCAGAGCGCCTTCGATGATTTTTTTCGCCAGCAATCCAGCTAACCCGGCCGGGATTGAACCAATGATAATCAACCAACCCAATCGCGCAGATTTGCGAGCGTTGTAACCGCGATTGCCGCGTTGCCCCTGCAACCACATCAAATTGCCCTGAATCCAGCCCAACGTGATGGTCAGAATGTCATTCAGGAAATAGATGATGACCGCAGCCAAAGTACCCAACTGAATCACTGCCACAAAAGCCGTAACCTGTTGAGGCGTCATGACTTTGTCCAACCCCATCATCTTTTCAGTGATGATTAAATGAGCGCTGCTGCTGATGGGAATGAACTCGGTCAGACCTTGAATGATGCCGAGGATGATCGCTTGGAGGAGGTTCATGGTGATCTTGAGTTTTGGATTCTGAATTTTGAATTGGGCAGAGAACCCAAAACCAAAAATCTAAAGTCCAAAATTACTACTTGAGCTTGCTCAGCAAATAAGTTTCCAGTTCGGTTATTGCCACGCGCACTTGCTGCATCGAGTCGCGTTCGCGGACGGTGACGGTTCCGTTCAGAGAAGCCGCCGCCGGGTCTTTGCCTTCGCCCAGAGTGTCGTAATCCACAGTGATGCAAAACGGAGTGCCGATTTCATCCTGGCGGCGATAGAGC
>JAGNMH010000232.1 GCA_017991275.1 Acidobacteriota bacterium | reverse complement strand
TCCCAAGCGTTCGGGTGCGGAGCAATAAAGACGAGCTTCGCGTCTCGCCGACTGCAACCGCATGTCTACGACTTTTCGCGTGCTGCGCAACACTGCGGCAATCTCGCTTGGATAGTAACCGTAAAAGAAACGCAGAATCAGCACACTGCCCGCTTTCGATGTTTCCTTGCGCGCACAAGCGTACTGGCAAATGGCGCGCAATTCGTCGCGCACGCGGATCAATTCACCTGGCTCAGCCGCCCGGCTGGCCATGCTCAATCCGATTTCCGCCGATTCGTATTCGATGATTGAAAGCTGTTCAAAACGCCGCCGCGATGCTCGGCGCAATTGCGACACGCGCAAAATACGCAACACGCCGAACAGGTAATTATCCAGATTGCGAATGTCATCCAGGTCAGGTGCAGCGAGCGTGAATTGAATGAACGCATCGTGTAATAAATCTTCGGCCTGCGCGCGGTCGTGGTCGGTCAGATGCAGCGCCCAACCGAGCAGGCGCTCATAGCGTTCGACAAAATGCTCCGCGTGGCTTTTCAAATCTGTTTTGGTGTTCAGTAGTTGTGACATCCCAATGTTTTGACATGCCTTGTTTACAAACAAAGCATGTCAAAGAATCACTTAATTCGTAGCTTGACTGGATTCGCGGTCTTTCCGTTTACCGTCACCAGCACATCCACGTCGCCTCTACCCGCCAGCGAACGCGGAATGAGAATATTCATCTGGTCAAGACCGGCGAAATCGCCCTGTGCTCCCACGAACTGCACAGAAGCCGGTACACCGCCGATATAAACGGTGACATTCTGTTCGGCTGTTCGATTTCGCCATCCTGTTCCGAACAACACCAAATATGCATCTCCGGCTGGCCCCATCACCGGAATTTCCACCGGAACCATACGTCCCGTCGCGGGATCGAACTGTGCGACAGGTTCGTAAGCCTGCGTGCCGTTAAAGTTGACGCGCAAGATCGTCGCCGCGGGAACGCCATTTCCGTCCGCGTTCGCCGTAAAGATTCCAGAAGCCACATCCACAATGGAAAGCAAACCCCGCTGTGTCCCAATCGTCATTTCAGCTTGTCCCTGCGGTATTGTGTCCGGGAGAAGGAAGTTAATCTGATTCGGAGTCGAGGCAAAGATGTGATCAACATTGTGCTCTACGCCATTACGATCCTTGATGCGAACTGTCCCGCTCAGATTCGCGCCAAATACCGAAACAATGGAACCCCGCGCAAATCCTTCAACCCGGTAACTGGCCGCCGAAGCATTCACGATGGTCAGCGGATTATTGTTGCCAAAGTCGGTCCCATAAAGCTGATTCCCTGACAAAACGCGACCGTCCGCCAGAAGCGTTGGAATCCCTAACTCGCCCAACGGCCTGCTGGTGCGGTTCCAGGCCCCCGTTTTGATGTCATAAAGCGTCGGTGTATTTCCTTCGACCGTCAGGACAGTGTCTCCCTGCGGGAGAACAATCGAATAGGGTTCATAGCCTCTCGTATCTTCAAAATTCCTCGGCGCGAAACTCTGCCAGGATTGCGTGCCTTGATTGAACACGCCACTGAAGAAGTCAGGATTGGGTCGTTCCGGCGTAAGATACGTGCTGAATAACGCGAAAGGATCGCCATTAGGCAGAAACGTCGTTACTCTCCCACTCAATTCAGCACCGTTGTTGGGAGCATTGCCTTCGCTCCAGGTGAGAGAAGCAGGATCATAAATCAAGACCTTGCGCGACAGGAGCAAAAGCACTTTCCCATTTGGAAGCACACTCGCGCTGTGCGTTCCCCGCCCAAATCCTCCTGTGTATTGCGGTGCGAAAGGCCCTGCCGAAACGGCATTGTTGCTCAAATCAAGAAGGAAGGGACGAATAGCGCGTAGACCGACGAAGAGAATTACTTTTCCGTTTGGCAGCAGCAATGGGAGCGGATAACTTGGAATGAGTGTGTATAGGGGCGCTAAATCTTCTCCGCTAAGAGGAAGAATCGTCCATTTACCCGTTGCCGGATCGAAAACCTCCGGCGGCCCTGCATACACATACGGCGGCGATGCGTTCGGTCGAAAGCCTCCGATAACAAGCAGCTTGCCGTTCGGAAGCAGCAAGGCATCGTGTCTGGAGCGTGGGAAATGCATTGGCTCGGCATCGCGCCACTTTTCCGCCAGCGGATCGTAAATTTCGACGCTGCGCAGCATTTCCTCAGTTGCACTGAGGATGGAGCTGCCAGTAGCAATCACGCTGCCATTGTGCAGTTTGGTGTAGGTGCCGTGCGTGAACGTAAAGCTGCTGGTTGAGAATCTGGAAGAGCCTGTGGTTGTCCACTGTGCTTGCGGCTGCTGAGTTACACTTTCGCTAATTTTGGTAATGAAGGCGTCGTGAGCATTATTCTCCTGGCTGCCAAGCTGGCGCTGAAAGGCTCCTGGTGAAGTAGGAAATTGCGCAGACCGGGTTGCGCCGGTTATGTAAACGTCACCGCCCGTATTAGCCGCGATGCCCTGCCCAAAGCTGTCACCACCGCCCAGAATCACTGAGTATGCAGGTGCGCTGCCGGCAGGGTCGAGTTTCAAAACCCACGCTCCTCGGTCCGCCTGAAAAGGACCGTCTTTCGTGGTTGTCACGAAAGTTGTGCCTGAAACAGTCCCTGTCAGACCTGCTTCACCATTGGCAGTTACTGCGATTGCCGGGCCACGATCGGGGTTCCCTGATGCGCCATTCAGGTATGTTGAATAAACAAGTGCGCTGCCATTCGCGTTCAGCTTCGTAACAAACCCGGCTTCCGTATAAAGCGTTCCCTCTGCCTCCTGCTGGAAAGCTCCGGGCGTTGTCGGGAATTCGACGCCTTTGAAAGTCTTGCCAGTGATGTATGCATTGCCGGTTGAGTCAACGGCGACCGAATAGCCGCGTCCGTCTCCAATCAGCGTGGAATACGCGAGCGCTCCATTTGCGTTGAACCTGGTCAAGTAGATAAAGGTTCCAGTGCCGGGATTGACGCAACCTGTTCCCAAATCTCGCCGAAAAGCGCCTTCGGTTGTGGGAAAAGGGTCAACCGGAAAATTGGGATTGCAGGATGATCCTGTCCAACCTGTTACATAGGCATTGCCGCTACTATCAACGGCAACAGCAGTGGCCAAGTCCGCGCTGCCACTGCTCAGGTAAGTGCCATAGAAAAGTTGCGTTCCCGTTGGATTCAGCTTTGACACAAACGCGCTGTAATTACGGTTTTTGGGCGTCCTCTGAAAGGCGTCAGCCGTAACGGGAAAAATCCGTGAAGAGGTCCAACCCGCGACCCAGGCTTGTCCCTGATTATCTACACCGATGCCTGTCGCCTCGGCTTCGCCCTGACCAAGCAGCGTGGAATAGACCAATGCGCTGCCGGTCAGATTCAGCCGCAACGCAAAGGCTTCATTTACGTCGGCTGCTACCGGAGAAGTTTGCACCGCGCCAAGCGTGGTTGGAAAGTTAGCGCTGCGCGTCCAGCCAACAACGCAAGCATACCCCTGCGGATCAACAGCGATGCTTTTTGCACGGTTTTCCAGAACAGATTGCAGATTGCCTCTGGAATCGTAAAACGGTTTCCCCAGCGTTCCGCCGATGATAGCGGAATAGATCAGTGCGCTGCCGTCAGCATTCAGCTTCGTGACAAAAATATAACTGCCCGAATTGGCTCCCATCGTTTGATGCGAGCGGATTGCGCCGGAGGTAATTGGAAAGGTCGAAACTCCATTTCCGCCAGCGCCTGTCCAGCCCGCCACATACGCATTGCCCTGCGCATCAATAGCAATGGCTTCAGCAATGTCAGTCGCATTGCCGCCAAGAAAGGTCGAATAACTCAGCACCGGATCGATCACTAGCGGTCGGCTGGTGTCGTAAGCTCCCAACGTAAAGCTGACCTGATCGCCCTGGATTGTGTAACGGCTGGCGATTTCCTGGTTGCCTTGTTCCGTCACCTGATAAACAAAAGGCTTATGTTGCCGGATTTCGCCGACTTGCGTCATCAGGATCAGATCGCCTTGCTCATCCAATCGCATCCGCTGCGCACCGGTGAAGCTCAGCTTGATTGCTTTCGGGTCAGCGCCCGGCGCAAGGATAAAATCGTATTCAAGTTGCTGCTGGTTACCGTAATAAATGACGTCAATGCCCCGATAAACGCCTTCGGCTTTGACGCGCGCGTAATTGGGCACGTCGGTCTGCCACTGTTTGGCATCGCTGCCCAGGAAGTAGTTGCTCTTGCCGGGCAGTTCATCCGCGCCGCTGATGCGCGGTTGCGCATTCGCGCCCACCAGCTTCATTCGCAGCGTCGCAGACTGTTGGGCAGCCTGCTGGGCAGGCTGTTGGGCAGATTGCGGAGTGCGGCGCGCGGCGTGCGCATCAAGAGAGTTTTGCGCGCTCCCCATTGACGTTACACCGGCGTCCGCTCTCCGCAATTCCATCACCGCCTCGTTGGCGGTCAGAAAGAAGGTGTAGCCCGCCCCGCGCGACAGGTATTTCACACGGGGCGCTGTCTGTCCCTGATTGGCTTCAAAGCTCAACGGCAGCTTGCCATAATTTTCCTGGATCAATGCTTTCCTGGCCGCATTGTCAGCATGATCAACAGGCGGTTTGTTCTTTTCGGCGCTGGCCGCCACCGAAGTTCCAATCGCAGCTTTCAGCCACGACGCTGGCGAAGTCAGCAGCGACAGCGTCAGCAGGCAGACGGTAAACAGCGAAATCAGACCGGTTCGGCGATACTTCATAAATTTCATGATATTCATTGCAACAACTCTCCGACGTTACAGATTTGGGAAAGAGAAAACGCTTATGAGGGCGATGGGCTCTGAAAAGAAAGGCAGCGGATGTTTGGTATTGCCGCTCACACCATAGTGGCTTGCAATTGGGGTCATCCCACACGGAGGAAAGATTTTAATTTACGGGGTGGCGGGGTTGGACTGGATCATTGTTCGTAATTGCGTGACAGCTTGCAAGTTATTGAGCGGAAGCGAATAATCCCGCGCTTCTGACATCAATCCCAAACCGGTGAAGGCTTTTTATGAAGCGAATTGGAATCCTGATTTCCGGTCGTGGCTCGAATATGACGGCAATTGCCGAGGCTGTTCGCGACGGGCATATTCCCAATGCCGAAATCGCTCTGGTCGCCAGCAACATCGCGGACGCCGCAGGGCTTGAGCGCGCGCGCGAACTTGGCATTCCGACTTTTGTTCACAGTCACAAAGGCTGCACTCGTGAAGAACATGATCGCGCCATTGCCGCCGAACTTCGTCGCGCCGAAGTTGATCTGGTTTGTCTGGCCGGATATATGCGATTGCTGTCGCCGTGGTTCATACGCGAATTCGAGCATCGTATTTTGAACATTCACCCTTCCCTGCTCCCGGCGTTTCCGGGACTTGATGCTCAAAAACAGGCGCTGGATTACGGAGTCAAATTCACAGGCTGCACAGTTCATCTGGTTGACGAAGAACTCGACCACGGCCCCATCGTCAAACAATCAGTCGTCCCGGTTTTGATTGACGATACAGTCGAAACACTTTCAGCACGCATTCTTGCCGAAGAACACCAGGCATACTCTGAAGCCGTCTCTTTGATTCTCAGCAACAGGTTTCATATTGAAGGGCGGCGAATAGTCGAGCGTTGAAGACTGCCTACCAATAACAACGCAAAGCTTGCTGCGATTGTCAGCAAGTCTTTCAGCAAAACACTTGACACATCCGGCAACGAGGTTTAGATTCCGCGCCAACCTCACAAAGAAGCAATGAACTTCTACATCAATAACGCCTGCTGACTGGCATCGGCTCAAGCGTTACCAAGAATCAAAAAAGTCTAGCCCCTGTTTGCTCCAAGCTTATTTACCTTCGTGGGAGTGCGCCCGTCCGGCGCATCAATTTCAATCTAAACAAACTGTTTTCATAATGATTTATCTATGGATGTATATGTGCATTCCCACCACCCTGAACACCACCAAAACACCAAAAGCTGCCAAAGAGCAGCCCTACATTACTGACTGACAACCTACTGAACACCCACCAAAACACAAACCGCCTCTGCGAATCAAAAATTTGCAGAGGCGGCCCCGCTTTTGGGCTAAGCCGGAAAAGCATTTCTTGAGCATAAGACTGGCTCAATGGTAAGGTGCGCTTCTCGCAGCCCCACAATTTTTGAAATGGAGTCCAGCAAATGAAAGTAGAAACAGGGGTAATAGCCGCAGCCGGTTCGGGCACTCGTATGCTGCCAGTGACTCTCGGTTATCCTAAAGAGTTAATGCCGGTCATTAACAAACCCACCATCCAGCTAATCGTCGAGGAGTTCATCGAAGCCGGAATCAAAAAAATTGTCATCGTCACCGGCGAAAATCCTGCGCCGCTGCACCGACAATACAAGTTGGAAAACTTACCTCCGCGCAGCAAATACAAATCGCTGGATGAATTCACCGACAAGCTGGCTGGCGTTGAAATTATCTTCGAACCGCAAGTTGGCCCTTACGGCAACGGAACTCCACTGTTGGTTGCTCGCAAACACATTCCTGCTGGCGAAGGTTTTATATACGCTTACGGCGATGACATCATCAAAGCCAAAACTTCTTTCGCCAAACAACTGGTCACGACTCACAACGAAACTGGCGCTTTAGTGGCCGGAGTCCAGGAAGTCCCTTGGGAAGATGTTGTTCGTTACGGAATGGTGGAATTTAAGGATGACGCTTCGCGCGATATGAAAGACGTGGTTGAAAAACCTGCCCGCGAAGAAGCCAAATCCAATCTGGCGATGTTCGGACGCTTTCTGCTTTCGACGGACGTGATTCAGATTTTGAGCGAGATTCCTTTGGGCAAGGCAAACGAATTATGGCTGACCGATTCCGTCCGCGAATACATTCGCCGAGGCGGTCGCGTGGTCGCTCAGCCGGTGGTTGACGGCGAATGGCTGACCATTGGCGATCCCATCAATTACTTGCGAACCGTGATTGAGTACGCGCTGGAAGATGACGAAATTCGGGCGGCGCTCGAACCGCGCATTCGCAAACTACTTGGCTGAAGATGAATAGACAGGACTCACAAGATTTTTCAGAATCAAGACAATCCTGATGAATCCTGTAAATCCTGTCGAGAGATTTTCCTGCTATTTGATGACTTCGACGCCCAGATACGGAACCAGCGCCTTCGGAACTTTCACCGAGCCATCCGCTTGCTGGTAATTTTCCAGAATTGCCAGCCATGTCCGCCCTACCGCCAAACCCGATCCATTCAGTGTGTGAACGAATTCAGTTTTCGATTTGCCTTCGCGTTTGAAGCGAATCTGGGCGCGGCGCGCCTGGAAGGCTTCGCAATTGGAGCAGGACGAAATCTCGCGGAAAGTATTTTGGCTGGGCAGCCAGACTTCTATGTCGTAAGTCTTGGCCGAAGAAAAGCCCATGTCTCCGGTTGAAAGCGCCACAGTTCGGTAAGGCAGTTCCAGCCGCTGCAACACCGTTTCGGCATCGGCAGTCAGCTTTTCCAACGCTTCGTAAGAATCTTCGGGTTTGGTCAGCTTGACCAACTCGACTTTGTCGAACTGGTGCTGACGAATCAGGCCGCGCACATCGCGTCCGTAACTTCCGGCTTCAGAGCGAAAACAAGGCGTGTAAGCCGTGTAACTGATCGTCAAATCTTTTTCTTCCAGAATTTCGTCGCGGTGCAAATTGGTCAGCGGGACTTCGGCGGTCGGAACCAAATAGTAATCACGCTCTAATCGGACTTTGAACAAATCATGTTCGAACTTCGGCAACTGGCCCGTGCCGAAAAGCGAATCCGTGTTGACCATAAACGGCGGCAGCATTTCGC
>JAGNMH010000231.1 GCA_017991275.1 Acidobacteriota bacterium | reverse complement strand
GGTTAAATGGTCAAGGATTATTTTAAGCAGCCTAGATTTCTCCATGGGATTACTGGCAAATAATTCTTTTGGCTGCAGTTTCATCAATCTCCACTCTAAATTTGAAAATTTCCGATGCGTGGCATTTTCAAGAAAAGACTGGTCTTGAAAAAAAACCGCTTCAATTTGAGGGACGGCAAGAAAGACTTCAAACGGTACATTTACTGCTGCTTGTTTGAGCGACCACCGAGAGAAATCAAGTTTTTCGTGAATGATCTGCTCATCGTTCGCATCAGCATCAATAACTAACGCCACCGGAATTCGTCTTTTAGCCAGAATCGAAACGGCTAGAGATTGTGCAGCAGACCAGCCGCCACCAACTATAAACTCTACTTCCCTTGTTAGTTGTGGTGGCAATAACCGCTTTAGAATATCTATGTCTGTTTGGCCTTCTGTGACAATACAAGCTTTTTTCATAATGATTCCCCTTGCTTAATGTTGTAGTTCGGGAAGCCGTTTTCAACGCAAAACCGATACTTCTCGTCCAGGCTTCGGCGAAAGACGCGTTTTTTTAGCGCATATTCAATCTCTATACCCTCCCAAAGCAAGATTGTTTGTGGGGCGAGAAATTGGGCCAACGTAACGGCCGAAGTTGTAAATCCGGTACGGCTGAAGATTACACCAATAGTAGCTGCGGGGCGTCGTAAGAGTTGGTTACGCGGTTTGGCAATAGGTTCAATGTTAACTGGCTCAGCTAAGTCTTTACATTCGATCAAGCAACACAGGTTGTCTGAATAAACTACGCCATCAATCTGCTCGATGGTTTCCCCACTCACATTGACTTGGTAAGGCCACTGAACTTCAGCACCCTCTAGTTGAAATGCACGTAGAACCAAGTATTCAAGTGCTTTTCCTGGTTTCCAGTCTACCTCTGTTCCAGAATTCATTTTGTTCCAAAGACCCACCAAGTCTCGCCATTTGTAGGTAGAAATTTTTGCCTCCAACTCCTTGTTAGTCGCCATAACTCACCCCTGCACAGAATACCCGCCATCCACCGGAATTGCAGTCCCGGTAACAAAATCTGAAGCCGGGCTGGAAAGGAACACGGCGATACCCGCGAAGTCCTGGGTGACTCCCCAGCGGCCAGACGGCGTGCGTTCCAGCACTCGTTCGTGAAGCCCCTTGACCTGTTCGCGCGCTTTGCGGGTCAGGTCGGTGTCAATCCAGCCGGGCAACACAGCGTTGACCTGAATGTTTTCCTTCGCCCAGGCCGTCGCCAGGGATTTTGTCAGTTGAACCACCGCGCCTTTGCTGGCGCTGTATGGCGCGGCGAATGGCACTCCGAAAATCGAAGTCATCGAACCGATGTTGATGATCTTGCCTCCGCCCGCGAGTTTCATTTCCGGGTAAGCAATTTGCGAACAGACAAACGTGCTGGTCAGGTTGGTCGTTACCACCTCGTTCCATTCGGCCAGGGAGTATTCCGTCGGTTGTTTGCGGATGTTAGTGCCTGCGTTGTTGATCAAAATATCCAACCGCCCGAAGCGTTCAACCGCGAAGGCGATCATCGCTCGGCAGGAAGCTTCGTCAGTCACGTCAACTTCAACGGAGACGGCTTTGGCTCCCAGAACTTCAAGCTCAGCGACGGCAGCTGCGTTTTTCTGCGGATTGCGACCGGCGACGATGACGGCTGCACCGGCATTCGCCAATCCGCGCGCCATTCCAAGTCCGATGCCGCCGTTGCCTCCTGTGACGATAGCGACGCGGCCTGATAGATCAAATGGGTTCATAAATGTTCTCCTGATAAAGTTCGTAGTCCCGCATTTAGGCGGAAAGGCTTGGCCAGCAAGGCCCTTCTTCTTTAACCAGAATACGCCACCGTTCCGCCTAAATGCGGGACTACGTACTCATTTTCCGTCCAAGATTGTCTACGCTGACTTCCAGCGCACGAGCCTGTGCGCCTTTGGATTCAATGCGCCGAACCATCTCGGCGGCAATCTCCTGGCCGTTATCTGTCACGAAGGCGATCATCGTCGAACCGGCTCCGCTGATGGCAGCACCGAGCAAGCCCGGGAATTTGTGCGCTTCATCGTTCAGGTGCAGCACTTCGGAAATGCCTGGAGCCAGCGGCGCGCGGTAAGGTTGATGCAGTCTGTCTCGCAAAGCCTCGTTGATCAGATCGAATCGTTTTTCGGCCAGCGCGGCTTGCAACAGCGCGGCGCGTTGCAGGTTGTAAATCGCATCGTGTCGCGTAGTCATTTGTGGCAAGACGGCTCGCATCTTAGCGGTTTCCATCTCGAAGTCGGGAATGCAGATGACGATTTTGACTTCTTCCGGCCAGTGGCGTTTGACGGTCAACAGTGAACGGCGTTCGTTCCCGGCGTAATCCGTGCGCTCCTGAACGACAGCTACGACCAATCCACCAAGCGTACTGGGAGCCAGGTTGTCGCCGTGCCCTTCAAAGTTCAGCGCGAAATCGAAAAAGTCCGATTGATCCAGTTTGTCGCCGCTCAAGGCTTCGTAAATCGAAAGCCCGGCGATGATCGCGGAACTGCTGCTGCCAAGTCCACGCGCCAGCGGAATCTGGCTGTCCACGCGGATGCGCGCGCCTGTCAGTTTCTGGCGACGTGCTTCGGCGGCGAATAAAGCCGCACGCAACATCAGGTTCGATTCGTCGAGCGGAACTTTTTCCGCGCCTTCGCCTGAAGGAACGATTTCAAACTTGCCGTCGAGCGGTTCGACTTCCAAACGCAGATACAGCGACAAGGCCAAGCCGCAAGTGTCAAAACTTGCGCCAAGGTTGGAGGTGGAGGCAGGTACGATAATTTCAGCTTTCGGCATTCAATCCAGGCCTTCCAGGGTTATTTCAAAAACAATTTTTGACCGACAGTTACAACGCCAGTTTTGGTCACAGTGGCATAAACTCCGGCGCAAACGTCGTTCATCCGAGCCGTAGTTTTCAAAACAATCGGGTCGCTTTCGGCGGTGTCCGGGTCAATGTTGACCATTGCACAGCGCAGGTCTTTCAACGTGATGCCGATTTCGGGGCCGCCGTCCGATCCGAAACAAACGGTTCGGCCTACCCAATCATCTTCAGCAAACGGCTCAGCGGAAAAGGTTTCAACCAACAGATTCGGACGAAACCGGCGAATATCCAGCGGTTTTCCACTCTCGATTTCCAAACCGTGAATCGTGCCCAAGCTAATCAATGACACCGCCGCTTCGTCAAAGATGCCGTGCTTGAACTGCATCATTTGCACGTCTTTGCCGTAAAGCTGCGCGATTTCTGCGCGCAACTCTTCACTGCTCAATTCAAATTCTTTGCCTTCCGGCGTGCGAACGTGCGTGGCCGGTTGTTTTTCAGAATCTTCGCCCGATCGAAACGGTTGATAGCGAATCAACGAAGGAAGGCGGCCAGCCGTCAGCCATGGGAATCCGCCGGAATCTTCCATTCGGCGAAAAGCGAATCGCCGATCTCCTTCCAGTCCGTGCCAACCAAGCGTACAGCTTTCCAGCGATTCACCCGCCATGGATTTCACTGGGTAGCGAAGGATGTTTTTGACGATTCCAATTTCCATTCAAGCTCCAATGTACTGGGCGTAAAGCGTTCTGGCGACGGCCAGATCGTCTGTGCCTTTGATAATACTGCGCGCGTCGGTGAAGACTGTGATTTCGTGTTCAGCCGTTTTCAGCTTCAACAAGTAGCGGTTGTGACTGACTTCGCCGACTCCGCGGAGTTGAGCAGCCAGTTCAGCCAGATCAATTTGATGGCTGACGGCGGGCGTGATCTGCACCGAATTGCGTCCGCACAGCGAAGTCGCCAATTGCCCTGCACGAGCGGACAGAAATTCAAACTTTCCTTGCTGACAAGTCGGACAATCGGCGGTTCGCTGGCGCATCTTCAATTTTGTGAACGAGTTTTGCCACAAATCGAATTGCAGCAATGAACCGTGCAACTTTTCAATCTGGCCGGTCAAAACTTTGATCGCTTCGGCGATTTGATAAGAAGCGATTGTTGCGATGATCGGCAAAACGACTCCGGCGGTGTCGCAGGTCGGCGAAGTTCCGGGCGCTGGCATTTCTGGAAAGACGCAACGCAAACACGGAGTCTGACCTGGAATAATCGTCATCTGGACTCCGTGCGCGCCAACTGCGGCTCCGTAAATCCAGATTTTCCCGTGTTTTACAGCAGCGTCATTGATCAGAAAGCGCACTTCAAAATTGTCCGTCCCGTCCAAAACAACATCGGCATCGCGGATCAGTTCTTCGATGTTTGAGTAGTTGACGTCTTTTACGACCGGCTCGGCCAGAACTTCGGAATTGATGCGAGCGATGCGATTGGCGGCGGCAACAGCTTTTGGCAATCGCTCGGCGGCGTCGCGCTCTTCAAACATAATCTGGCGATGCAGGTTCGATTCTTCGATGAAGTCTCGGTCAATCAACCTCAGCTTTCCCACACCGGCTCGCGCCAGCATTTCGGCCTGCATAGAACCAAGCGCACCACAGCCGATGATGACCACGTGACTGGCAGCCAATCGTTCTTGACCTGATTTGCCTATGCCGGAAAAAAGGATTTGGCGGGAGTAGCGTTCGAGGTTCATTGGGAATGATGAATGCTGAAGGATGAATGATGACCGTTAGCATCATCATTCATAATTCAGCATTCCGACTTCAGGCCGACTTCAGGCCGACTTCAGGCCGACTTCAGGCCGACTTCAGGCCGACTTCAGGCCGACTTCAGGCCGACTTCAGGCCGACTTCAGGCCGACTTCAGGCCGACTTCAGATTAGCGGGTTGATTTGATGACAATCTCTGTCCCCGCGTCGAGTTTTACCTTGTTACTGCCTTGGATATAGGTCGAGCCAGCTCCTGCTGCTCCACCGACTATTGCTCCAATTGCCGCGCCTTTGCCGCCGCCAGCAACAGCGCCGATTGCTGCGCCAAGAGCAGCTCCGCCGCCAGCGCGAATGGCAGTGGTTTTGCCTTTGCTGCCGCTTTCAATGTTGCCTTCTTCGTCAACTTTCTTGGCCGACTTTTCACCAAGGACTTCTAACACCTGAGCGTCGAAAACTATGTTCTCTCCGGTGCGAAGCCTGATCCGATCAAAAGCCAACGACAATTCGGTTTTGCCTTTCAGCTTGCCGGACTGTTCGATTTTGGCGACGTGGCCTTCGACCGTGGCATCAGCGTAAGTGCTCGGTGTCAGAACGATTGCTGTAAAGCGGTCGCCGTCTTTCGATTCCTTGGTGTCAATCGCATTTTCCAAACGAATCTTCATTTCGGTTCCACGCGGAATACTCGCTTGTTTGACAATCGCGGGTTTGACCGCTTTACGTTTTGTAGTTTTCGATTTCGACTTGGTTTGAGCGTCCCCGGTGACAGCCAGGGCCAGCACAAGACCAACGGCAAGCAAAGCCGTGCGAACAAAGTAAGTTGAAAATTTCTGCATAATGATCTCCTTCCGATATGTCGAGCCAGTTATGTCGAATCTGATTTGTTTGGGGAGTTCTTTGACCAACGCAAGCTTAGCAAACAAATCTACAGCGGCAAAACGCAGCAAAAATTCTGGGCGAGATTTACTAACTCAAGCCTGATTTCTATAATCCGCGCGCTTTACCACAACGTGAAAATCTGACAGAAAAGGAACATTCAGGCTTAGTTGCTGCGATTCATTTTGAAACGGACTTCTTAGCCAAGGCAATTATGTTGAAAAATCTCTTTGCGCCAAAAAACCTGCTGAATTGGTTTTTGATCTTTGTGCCGGTTGCGGCGATTTTGGAGTTCATGCACGCCAGCCCGCTTGCAATCTTTGCAGCCTCTGCGCTGGCCATCATCCCGCTGGCCGGATGGATGGGGCGCGCAACCGAACATCTGGCCGAAAAACTTGGGCAAGGCATTGGCGGTTTATTGAATGCGACTTTTGGCAACGCGGCTGAGTTGATTATCGCCTTGATGGCTTTGAGAAAGGGCTTGTATGAAGTCGTCAAAGCTTCGATAACCGGTTCGATCATCGGCAACATTTTGCTGGTACTGGGTGCCAGCGTTGTTGTCGGCGGCGTGAAATACCCACGCCAGATTTTCAATAAAACCGCGGCAATGTTGGGTTCGACAATGCTGGCATTATCTGCGATCGCGTTGCTAATGCCTGCCGTTTTCCATTTTCTTGTGGCAAACAAACCGAACGTCCGCGAACAAGATTTGAGCCTGGAAATCGCCATAGTGCTGATTATTACCTATGTATTGAGCCTGATCTTCACGTTGAAAACCCACTCTCATTTGTACACTGGCGGTGTGGACGAACAAGAAGAACAGGAAGCTATTGGAACTCATGGATGGAGCCAGCCCAAATCCCTGATTGTTTTGTTGGTGGCAACTTTACTGGTCGCCGTCATGAGCGAATTTTTGGTTGGCGCAGTTGAAGAAGCTTCCCACACGCTTGGGCTGACTGAAATTTTTGTCGGGGTGATCTTGGTGGCAATCATCGGCAACGCCGCCGAGCATTCGACAGCCATTCTAGTTGCAATGAAAAACAAGATGGACTTGGCGCTAAACATTGCAATCGGGTCCAGCATGCAAATAGCGCTTTTCGTCGCTCCGGTGCTGGTCTTTGCCAGTTATGCTTTTGGCAAACCGATGGATTTGATCTTTTCTCCGCTGGAGGTCGTCGCAATTTCAGTGTCCGTTTTGGTTGTTGCTTTAATTGCCCAGGACGGTGAATCGAACTGGATGGAGGGAGTTCTGCTGTTGGCCGTTTACAGCATACTTGGACTGACTTTTTACTTCCTGCCCGCTTGACGCAAAGCTGAAAGTGGTTTGGCAATCAGTTCCTGCCAAACCACTTTTTCCATCTCTTCAGCCTGCTCTTCCAGCGATTTCAGCAAAACATCTCGCCTGAACAACCGTCGCTTAAGTTCGGCAGCCAAACCACCAACTTTATATCGCCGACGAGAAGCCAAAAGCATTTGATTTGTCTGTTGGATGACATCCTCGACCATTCGCACTCTTTCAAGGTCGGTAAGAATATGAATGGCGTGAGCAAGTTCGTGCCCCAAGACCTCGGCGTAACGTTTTTCTTTTTCCAATCCCAGAAAAGGGATAAAGCCATTGGCCCTACTGGTTTCAGCACCGACGTAAGCCTGATTGATGTTTTCCAGATTCAGCTTGATAACAGAGATATGATGCTCACCCAATGGGTCAAATCTTTCAATCAAAAATAGCCCGGCAATGCAGTTAGAAACCTCTCGCGTCCGAATTATTTCGATATAAACCGTATGCCCACTGGTTTCTATCCATTGCCATAGATTTCGCAAGGTTGGATGTAATGGCTGCTGTTCATTACCTTCTGCAAAAACAATCTGCTCAATTGCTTTCCACTTCCCAAGCTCTCCGTCAGAAAGGCGGTCTGTAACAAAGCCTGTCGGTGGATAGACATTGCTGAGGTCTGGCCACCGAGCTTCGATCGGAAAAAATGACGCAAGCAAAAGCGACGTCATAAGCAAATAACTTTTCGGCATAATATATTCTTTTTCGGAAGTAAGATTTTGGGGCAGGGTAAAACGGAGTGCTGCTCAAACAGGTAAAGCTTGAAACGAGCCGGATTATACTCAAACCACAATCAATGCCACAGAAAAATCTCTTGGCAAAACAATAACCTGTAAAATCGGTTTGGTTGGATTGATCGGATGTAGTGAAAATCGAAACGCACAATCGGGTAGGAGGGAGCCTCGCGGCTCCCGTCCTCCCACACCACCGGACGTGCGGTTCCGCATCCGGCGGTTCACGTTGAAAATTGAAGTTTTCGCAATTGATCCAGCAGCGAAATGAGTCCCAGC
>JAGNMH010000230.1 GCA_017991275.1 Acidobacteriota bacterium | reverse complement strand
AGCCAGCATCAATTGATCTTCACCTTTGCCGCGGGCACGTCGCACGAAAGCCAGTTGTTTGCCGTCGGGTGAAATGGCCACAGGAGAGTCAATGTCGCGCAGGATTTTACGCGAAATGCCGCCAAGAACGGGAACCTGATAAAGCGATTGAATCGGGTCGGGGCGTTCCTGCGCGACGTAATAAACACTGGTTCCATCGCGCGAAAAAGTAAGCCCACGGTAAAGCAGGTCGCTTGGGGGAACGATTGCAACATTGTTCGAATCCGTCACCTGGCGAATCAGCAGGCTTTGTTTTCCTGCGTCGCTCAACACGTGAACGACGTACTTGCCGTCCGGCGAAATCGCCGCGCGAGTGGCTTTGCCGCTGGCTGTAAAACGGCGGACTTGCATGGATTGAAATGGCGTGTGATTCGTTTGACGCGAATTGATGTAAAGGTAAATGCTGACGCTGACAGCCAGCAATGTTGTCACTGCCAGAGCAATGAAGAGCGGGTTGGCAAATTTATTCTTTGAACCCTTGCCTGAAAGATGAGCAAAGATGCCGCTCGATAGTTTTTGACTGATTGTCCCAGTCTTCAGGTTCATTTCCTGAGTCGTATCACCGCTCAACCTGTCAAGTTTTACATAATTCTTTTCAGTGGAGTATTTGCTGTCATCGCCATTAGAAACCAAATACGACCGCGACATTTCACGTTCGACATCTAGTCTGCGTTGTAGCCGTTTGAAATCGTTCAGCATCTCTCTCGCTGTCTGGTAACGCTCTTCGCGGTCTTTGACCAGGGCTTTGGAGACTATCCATTCCAACGATTCCGGTATTTCGGGCAGATAATGGGACAGCGGCACAGGGTCAGCAGTCAAAATTCCCGCAACTATTTCTTTGGGCGAACTGCCGGTAAATGGCGGGCGACCGGCCAGAATTTCATAAAGCACTATGCCGAAGCTGAAAAGGTCTGTTCGCCAGTCAACACGCTGGCCGCGAGCCTGCTCCGGCGACATATACTGAGCCGTACCCATCACTACGCCTGGAACGGTCTGTTTCAGTGAAGTGCCTGGCGTATATGTTTCCTGACTTGTCGAAATTGGAGCGGTTTCGCCGAAAGTGGTGTCATAAGTGGCTTTGTCATGAAATTCGCTGGAATCAATGGCCGTATCAAACATGGCGCCGGTTAAATCTGGACTGAAAGATTCAGTTAACTTGGCCAGTCCGAAGTCCAGCATCTTGACGTAACCGTCCGGGCGAACCATTAGGTTTTCCGGCTTCAAATCGCGGTGAATAATTCCGGCGTTGTGTGCGGCTGAAAGCGCGCTGGCAATCTGAGATGCGATTTCCAGAGTCTCGCTGATCGAAACTTTTCCGCCAACCATTTTTCGGCGCAAAGTTTCCCCCTCGATGAATTCAGTGACGATGAACAGGCAGTTTCCGGCTTCGGTTTCAGCGTGGCCGACTTCGTAAATGGTGATGATGTTCGGGTGATTGAGCGCGGATGCGGCGAAGGCTTCCTGTTCAAAGCGGCGCAAACGTTCTTTGTCCTGCACGAAATGAGATGGCAGAAGCTTGATGGCTACTTTGCGGCCAAGTCGCGTGTCCTGTGCCAGATAAACTTCACCCATTCCCCCAGCGCCAATCGTGGAGAGAATCTGATAGCGGTCAAGGCGAGTTCCTTCGGCAATCGGCATAAAGTACAACTTTGATTTGTTGGTTGATAGCAGCGCGACTCTAGCCGAATTTAGCCTTCGGCTTCAACCGGAATAAGAGCTTCCGCTTTGCCTTTCTCTTCGTTAACGAATGAAAGGAGAAAAATTCCGACCACAAAGAACATTGAAATTGCCAGAATGGCCGGGCGCTGACTGTGAAAGGCTTTGGTCAACGAGCCGAAAATGAACGGGCCAAGAAAAGCCAGCGCCTTGCCCGCGACACCAAGAAAACCAAAAAACTCCGCAGCGTTTTGTTTTGGAGTAAACAAGGCCAACAGGCTGCGCGTGACCGATTGGCAAGACCCCATTCCAATTCCCACCAGCGTTGCGGCAACCCAGAAGGTGGTTTTGTCGTGCGCACGCCAGGCAATGAAAACAGCGATTATCCAAATTGTGAGCGAAATGAAGATTGTCCGTTTTTGCCCAATTCTGTCGGCAAGGCTGCCAAACAGAAAGGCTCCGGCAGCGGCGACCACGTTCAGGACAATGAACATAGTTGTGATTTCGCCCTGTGTGAAGCCGATGGTGTCAACGGCATAAATCGCGGCAAAAATAATCACAGTCACTACACCATCGTTGTAAACCAGAAACGCGATCAGCAATTTGACCAATTCACGATAGCGTTTGATCTGACCAAAGGTTCTTTTCAACTGCTTGAAACCGACGGTCAGGTAGTTTTCGCCCGCTGGCAAAGGCTTTGGCGTGCTGCGGTCGCGCAAAAACAAGAATGTCGGAATGACAGCCAAACTATAATAAACGGCGACTACGACTGGTATAAGCCTGGCTTTGGCGATGTCATCCGGCGACGCGTTTGGCTTGATACCTTCGGCCAGCGAACCGCAAAGCGCCACACAGATCAAACCGCTCAAATAACCCAAAGCCCATTTGATGCCTGAAATTCGTCCGGCATTTTCATCGGTCGAGATGCCGGGTAGAAAACTGTCAATGAATACCCCGCCTCCGGCAAATCCCAAGTTGGCGATGATAAATAGGATCATTGCCATTGTTACCATCCCAGGCCCGGCAAACCACAAAGCTCCGGTAAAGAAAACTATTGTCAGCGCGCACAAGCCGAGAAATTTTTTGCGGCTGCCTGAAAAATCCGCTATCGCGCCTAAAATCGGAGCCGCGATGGCGACCACTACTTCTGAAACGGAGCTTGCTATTCCCCACAGATACGTTCCCTGTGTCGAATCACCGACGACGATGTCTTTGAAAAAGTTGGCGTAGAAGGCCGTGATGATGACCGTTGTGAAAGCAGAATCGGCGATATCGTAAAAACACCAGCCAGCGATTTCCTTTTTGGTCACTGGCGGTTGGGAAGTCAGAGTTGGTGTCATAAGCGTTGTCCGATTTTGGGGTTGAAGGATGAATCAGCACCGTGACCCACTTGCTATCGCGCGTGTTACTGACCCGGCGTTAATACGGCCCGCGAATATGTTGGGTGACTTTTTGTTTGTAAAAACTTTGAAGCTGGCGATGAATTTCTTCGCCAAGCGGTGAGAGGTCAGAAGCCAAAGCGTTATCGGCGACTTGTTGAATTTTGGTTGCGCCAGGAATGGCTACGGTCACGGCTTCGTGATCCAGAATCCATCGCATCGCCAATTGCGCCATTGTCAGATTTTCCGGCACAAACTGGCGAAGCTCATCCGCCAGATCAATACCGATTTCAAAAGGAAGCCCGGCGAAGGTTTCGCCTACGTTGAAAAACTGACCATCTCGGTTGTAGTTGCGATGATCGCTGACGGGGAAACTGGATTGCCTGGACATTTTTCCGCTGAGCAACCCACTGGCCAGCGGCAACCTAACGATAACCGCAACAGATTTGGCTTTCGCCTCTTCAAATAACTCGGCAATCGGTTTTTGGCGGAAGATGTTGAAGATGATCTGCAATGAACTCAGGCCTTCTTGTTTCAGGCAGAGATGAGCTTCTTCCAGGGATTCAACACTGGCTCCGAAACTTTTGATTTTACCTTCGGCTTTCAACTTTCTCAGCCAATCGAAGACTTTGCCTTGTCGTAGGACTTCGGTCGGGATGCAGTGAAGCTGGGTTAAATCAATCGAGTCGGTCTGCAGTCGCCTCAGCGATTCTTCAGTTGCCGAGCGAATAGTTGCTTCTGTGTAATTGTCTGGATAAATCTGTCGGCGTCCAAGTTTGGTAGCGACGAAAACGTCCGATTTTATAGTTTGAAGAAAATCGCCGATAAGGGTTTCGCTGCGCCCGTCGCCATAAACATCAGCGGTGTCGAAAAAGTTAATTCCGCAATCAACAGCTTTGGTCAGAATTTCCAGGGCTTCTTTGTCCGAAACATCGCCCCAATCCGCGCCAAGTTGCCAGCAACCCAAGCCGACTTCGGAACAAGCAAAGCTTGCATGATCAAATTTTCTATAGTTCATTTGAAGGGAGGCCGAAGTAGGTGTTAAGAGTTCAGACTTCAGTAAATCATCGAGCCGAGGCCTGAACTCCTAATTATTTATTGATTACCGAATTCCGAGCAGCAGGTCAACAACCAGTTGATCCAGCTTTTCGTAAGGAAGACGCTTCCGCGACAGTGCGACACGATCAAGGTCCAACCCTTTGATTTGTTCAGCGCGCTCAGGCGTGAACTTAACCGGAATGGTGGCAAAGTTCGGGTCAGTGGCTTTGATCTCAGACAGTATGGATTGAATGTCCGGGTCGTCATTGAACTGTTGAGCCTTCTCTTTCAGGATCAAGTAAGTTCGCATGCAACCTGCGGCAAAATCCCAGACGCCTTCCTGGTCTTCGCTGCGATAAGCGTGAGCATCGAAATGGCGAGGCCCGTCATAAGCTTCTTCCAGCAATTTGACTAGGAAGAACATCCCTTTCAGCGATTCCGAACCGAAGCGCAAATCCTGATCGAAGCGGCAACCTTTCTGGTCATTCAAATCAATGTGGAAGAGTTTGCCCATTTCGATAGCCTGGGAAACTACGTGATAAAAATTCAGCCCTGCCATGTGTTCGTGGCCAACTTCGGGATTGACTCCAACCATTTCTGGATGATCCAGAGTGTTGATGAATCCCAAATAAGCCCCGGTCGAAGGGAAGTAAATGTCGCCACGTGGCTCGTTCGGCTTGGCTTCCATTGCAAACTTGTAGTCGTAACCTTGAGAGATGGAGTATTCGCACAGAAAGTTGATGGCTTCGCGGAACCATTTTATAGCTTCGCGGGCGTCTTTGGCGGCATCAACTTCAGCCCCTTCGCGTCCTCCCCAGAAGACGTAAAGCTTAGCGCCGACTTCGGCACCCAAATCCATTGATTGCATTGTTTTCTGGATTGCATACAAGCGGACTCGCGGGTCACTGGAGGTGAAAGCGCCATCTTTGAAAACCGGGTCGCCGAACAAATTGGTTGTTGCCATTGGCACAACCATCCCGGTGTCGTTGAGCGCTTTTTTGAAATCGCCGACAATCTTGTCGCGTTCACTTGCTGTGGCATCAATCGGCACCAAATCGTTGTCATGAAAGTTGACACCGTAAGCGCCAAGTTTGGCTAGTCGCTCAACTATGGTGACGGGTGAAATTGGTTGACGAGTCGGTTCGCCAAAGGGATCACGCCCAGGGTTTCCCACAGTCCAAAGTCCAAAGGTAAATTTGTGATTCTTGTTTGGTTGCAGACTACTCATTACTTGCTCCTTCGCAATTATTTTCTCTGTTGAATTTGAATATTGGATGAACCAATGCGAGGCGCAGATTGTAGCTGAGATGCTGCTGCACACAAAGAGAGATATCTTAAATTTTGTTTGGAATCAGCGGAGTAAAAACGCCACTATACCCAGAACGAGGGAGCGAAGGGCTGCTCAAACGGCCAATCTTTCGAGATTTACTTGAAATGCTTATCCAGCGAGAAGGGGGAGATGGCAGGCATTAGTCGCAAAAGCTCAAGCCGATTGAGGATCGGTATTCGTAAATAACGAGGCAAAAGCTTCGCGGGCATTGCTGGTTCCTTCACGACGGCTTTTCAACCATTCAGTTGTGACCTCAATAGCGGTGCGAGCGGGATTGGCAGTCTTTTTTCTAAGCTTTCTGTTCTTCCGTGATTGTTTCAATTGCTCCTGCAATGGAGAATCTTTCTTAATTAATTTGGCTTTCATAAATCACCTTCCGGTTCCAGACCCAACAAATCTAAAGTCGAGTTCTTGTTTTATTCAAAAATTGAAAATGTTTTGACAGCGACGGCTGTGTATCGGAACGCCAGCCCCACGAAATGCTGATGACGTTCAAAAGTAAAGTTGACTCAGTGCTTCTTTGCGCTGACGATCAGGACGCTGAATCCAAAATCGAGGATGGGGCGGAAGACCTTATCAGGGGTAACGAGTCAAATGGAGAAGCTAAGTTCCAAACGCAGTCTAGCACATATCCCCAAATTTTGGCACAGCATTTTTCATTTAATCTCTTTAAGCTTTTTTTGAGCTGGTTAAGACTTATCCAGTAATCGCAGTTTCAAAGTTTGCAGCTAATAGCTTTGACACCATCAATCTGCGTTACTAGAATGCCTATTGACTCTAACCTTGCATTTAATTCAAAAGAAGATTCGTAATGAGCATCAATCCTGATTTTCTAAAAATTCTGCGCTGTCCGTTTTGCAAATCGAATGTTGAGTTGAAAGCAGATGGCAGCGGTTTGAAATGTGAAACCTGCCATCGTGTTTACCCGGTTCGTGACGGCATTCCGATTATGATTGTTGACGAAGCGACTATCGAAAAAGAGGTTCAAGCTTAATTGCGGTTCTCATTTTGATGTCTACCCCACTATTTCAGGAATTACCTGCAAACTCTCGCCTGCTTTTTATTCGGCTTCGCAATCTAGGTGAAGCCGTATTGGACACCGCCAACGTCCGCGCACTGAAGCAATACCGCCCTGATTTGGAAATCACCATGCTAGTCGAAGCAATCTACGCAGACCTTTTTGCCGCCGATCCTGACATCGAAGCAATAGCTCTGCCGAGAGGCAGCGGCGACAAGCGCAGCTCTTTTTCAGGGCGGTTGGGGGTCATTAAGGAAATACGCGACAGAAAATTCACAGCCATCATCAATCTGCATGGAGGGCCGACTAGCGCTCAATTGACCTTTGCCAGTGGAGCGAAATATAGAGTTGCTCCCGCGCATTTCCGAAACGGTTATGCGTACAATCTGCGAATCCCTGAAGTTGACGAAATTCTAAAAAAGCCGGAAATCAGTCAACAGCTACACACTGTCGAAAATCAATTTTCCGAATTCCAGTGGCTGGGATTGCCGGATCAGAAAGCTGGCGAGACTCTTTTGCATGTGGCCCCCGCAATGCTCGAAACGGCTTTGGTCAAGCTGACTGACGCCGGTGTTGATCCAGCGAAGCCTTATGTTGTTCTGGCCCCAACCAATGAGTTTTACACCAAACGCTGGTTGCCGGAACGTTTTGCAGAGGTTGCTGAAGCTTTGATTGAACGAGATTTGCAGATTGTGATGACCGGAGCGCCCACAGATGAACAGCGCGCCCAAATCCAAGCCGTTCAGAAAGAGACAAAGAAAAAACTGGCCAAACTGACCTCGCTCAGTATCGGCGAACTGGTGGCGGTAATAGCCAGAGCAAAATTGTTTGTCGGAAACGATAGCGGCCCGGCTCACATCGCCGCAGCGGTCAAAACTCCGCTTGTGGTACTGTTTGGCCCGGCTAGTTCAGTTAGGTGGCGTCCTTGGGGAAAGCTTTCAGGATTGGTGCAGAACCCTTTCGCCTGCAACCCCTGTTCAATGTACAAGTGCGAAGCCTTCGATGAACCGGAATGTATTCGCTCCATCAGCGTGGCTCAAGTGATGGGCGCAGTTGAAAAAATGTTGTTGGCATAGCCATTCTCAATCAGTTGCTCGACGCCAAGCCATTGGGATGTCTGCTTCAACGCCATCGCCGACACTCTGTATTCGATCAACAAACCTGCCTTCGATTTTGAAACCGAGCTTTTGATAAAACTCTATGGCTTTCTGATTGCTCTCTCGGGCGATCAACTCGACTCGCAAAATATCTGGGCGGCTTTCCGAAACCTGTCGAAGCAACTCTGTGAACAGGGCCTTGCCAAGTTTTTGACCCTGATGCTCCGGGTGGACGGCAATTGTCAGTTCTCCCAGAACATGCGCGAAGACTTTTGGGCCAAGCGCATAAGCGTGAATCTCACCTACAATTTGCCCGGATTCGGAATGTCGG
>JAGNMH010000229.1 GCA_017991275.1 Acidobacteriota bacterium | reverse complement strand
TTGAAATGGCTGTGATCGGACAGCGCGGAATCGGCCAGCTTGCTCCGCAAAGAATTTCCGCGATTGCCACAATGCGTCCCAGCGACAGGCATCAGGTCACTGCCGCAATTGGTTATGGCCAGATCGCTTTGACTAAAAAGATCGGGCAAGAAAGCGGAGAAACGACGTTTGACCGCAACGGGGCAATCCCGATCAATCGCAATTCTGTTCCTGGAATTTCAGGCTCCTTGGATCAGTTGTCGGTTTCGGCCACTGTTTCTTCACAAGTCTTTCAGCCGCTGTTACTGATTTACGGTTTCGATTACTCACGCTTTGTCGGTTCGGTGGCCAGACAACACGACAGTATTTTGCCGCGTTTTGCAGTTCAGTACTCGCCGACTTCCCGAACCCGGATTAACGCCGCAATTACCCCTGGCACCGATCATCAAAACCAGACACCGGAAAACTTCGACACTGAAAACCTGCAAACGTCGTTTGCCAGTTCGCCTGCAGAAATTGCTTATGACGGCTCACCGATTCTGGATCGCAGTCAGCGGGTTGAATCGGGCATTGAGCGGCTGTTCAACAAAGGCAAGTCATCAATCGAAGCTTCGGCTTTTTACGACATGATTTCCGGCCACGGTGTCGGCGTGCTGGCTCTGCCTCTGGAGGCTTCGCCGGAAACACAGCAGGCATTTCAACAAGTCGCCAATCGCGTGACGGCCATGAACGGAGCGGCTCGCGGCATACGTTTGATGTACAACCGGCGAGTAAACGATTACATCACGGCTTCGGTTGGTTACAGTTTCGGTCGCGGCGAACGGTTCAACAGCAACCGGGCGCTGGAATCAATCAGCCCTGCACAGTTATTCCGAGGCGGATTTTTCCAGGTGGCAGCGGCACGATTCGATATGGATTTCACACGTCGAACCGGAACACATATTTCGACGGTCATACGGCTGTCGCCATCTGCTGTGGTTTTCGCAATTGATCCTTTTGCCGGTCAGATGAGCGTTTACGACCCGAACATCAACATTTACGTGACTCAGGAACTGCCGAACCTCGGTTTGCCGGTTCGCTGGCAAGCAGTCGTTGATGCACGCAATCTGCTGGATCAGGCAACCGGAATAGATGACGGTTCATTTCAAATCGTCGCCACTCGAGTGCGACGCTCGGTTCGAGGAGGTTTGGCTTTCCGCTGGTAGTTAAAGACACGGAGGTTCAGGCTTAGCAGACTTTTTGATTTCTAACGCTGCTAAACAGACAGGTTAAGGCTAGCTTTGCTGGGAAAATAGATAGAAAGATTAATACCAAAGTGACGACACAACCCGGCACAACCAGAGTTACCACCCGCACATTGTTGCTGCTTTTCATCGCCTTGCTGGCGTTGGCAAGTGGCGCGTTCAATCTGCGCGACCGCCTGAACCAGAAAGTCGTGCTGACAGACGGCGTTGTCTGGCGAGACGATGCCGAACTTGGCGTAGTAGCTGACCGCATTGAACCCGGCGGCCCTGCTTCAAAAGAAAGCATTCGTCGGGGCGACGTATTGATTGGCATCAGCCCGACCGGTGGCAGCGACGATTTTGAAGAAGTCACCAAAGCCCAGCACGTCCAGATTTACTTCGACCTGGCCCAAGACCGCGCTCAGAATGGCAATGCGCCTACGCTGAGTTACTGGATAGAAAAGCGCAACGACAAGGGTGACACAGCCATGCGCGAAGGCGTTGCTGACCTGAAATTAGAGGCGCGCCCAACACATGTTTTGCGCGGTTTGTATCTGGCGGTGGTTGGACTGATTTATCTGGCCATCGGAATTTACTTTCTGCTCCGACAAAGCCGCGCGCCCCACGTCACACATTTCTTTCTGCTCTGCCTGATGGCATTCATCGCGCATTTTTACAGTCCGACCGAAGAAATGCGCATGCAATTCGACAAAGCAATAGACTTTGCCGATGCGGTCGCGTTGATCCTGCTGGCCCCGATGTTCGTGCATTTCGCTGCCATATATCCGGCCAAACCGCAGCTTATGTCCAGGCGACGCTGGTTGACGCCAATGCTGTACGTTCCGGCGGCTCTGCTGATTGCATCTGAAATCTGGCTGCGCTTTGCCGCGCTCAGAAACCTGCTGCCGATTTCGCCGCTCAATTCCAGAAACTGGTTGTCGAAAATCGAACTTTTCATGTTTGCTGCTTCGTTGGTGGCCAGCGCAGCCATGCTCGTCCGCACTTACCGACAAGCCAAAAACATAGTCGTGCGCCAGCAATTGAAATGGGTAATGTGGGGAATGGGACTGGCATCGGCGCTGTTTGCAGCGTTTTATTTGCCCTCGTTCCTGGCTGCACAAACGGTTTCTGATTCGCTGGAATTGATTTCGCTGCTGCCTTTGGCGCTGATTCCTCTGACTCTGGGTTATTCAATCGCGCGATTCAAACTGACCGACGTTGATGTGGTGATGCGGCGTTCGTTCGCTTACATCATCGCCACGCTTTCGGTCGCGGCACTATTTGGAACGGTGATGGCGTTCAGTTACGAATTCCTTCGGTCGCAATTGTCGCAGGAAGCAACTCTGTTGATTGCCGCGATTTCAATGTCGGTTTTGGCAATGTTGTTTGCTCCGGTCAAAAACTGGTTGCAGGAACGCATTGACCGAATCTTTTACGGCGAAAAATACGATTACCGAATTACGCTTCAGGACTTCGGACGCACCCTGGCTTCGACCACAAAACTTGACCCGTTGCTGGACAGTTTGATGTGGCGATTGAAAGAGGTCTTTACGGTTGAGCGGCTGGCGATTTTTGTAGCAGATAACACCGAACCATCCGGTTTCCGAGTCGCTCGCGCCGAAAACGCCAATCGTGAAATCACTTTGCCGACGGAGTTCATGGCAATTCTGCGTGACCGCGCCGACAGTTCAGGCATTGTCAGGGTTGAAAGCACAGACGCCGAAGAAGAAGCCGTCACCGGTCGGCTGATTACTCCAGCCGAATCCTTGTCGCGGCGTATGTTCAGCTACTTCGTGCCCTGCGGTTCGCGTTCAAAGATTGTTGCCGTGCTGGCTCTTGGGCGACCGACCGACGGCGCTTTGCTTTCGTCTGAAGACACAGATTTGCTCCGGGCAATTTCCGGTTATGTGGCCGTCGCGATTGAAAACGCTCTGCTGTTGGAAGAACAGGCGACCCGCGCGACGGAACTGGCTCGACTGAAAGAGTTCAACGAAAACATCATCGAATCCATCAACGTGGGCGTGATGGTCATCAACCTGTCGGGCCGCATCACCAACTGGAATGGCGCGCTGGAAGAGATTTACGGGTTGCGCCGGGACGACACCATAGGCCATCGCATCACAGAAGTTTTCCAGACTGAAATGCTACGCGGTTTGCGCGAATTGATGGAGCGAAGCGAATGGCAAAATGGGCATTCGGCTTTATCAAGTTTATCAAGCGGCGGATTGAACAGTGGATTGAACGGCTCGCTAAACGGCGATCTCAATGGTGGTCGGGCCAACGGATCGCACACGCACAGCGAACCGGTTTACATTTACAAGTTCCGCGCGCGTTCAGCCGATGGCCGAGACCTGACATTGAACATTTCGCTGGCTCCGCTGCAAAGCAAAACCTCTGAAGTCGAAGGCACGCTGGTCGCCATCGAAGACGTCACCGAACGCATGCGACTGGAAGAGCAGTTACAGCAAAACGACAAACTTTCGTCAATCGGTTTGCTGGCTGCCGGAGTCGCTCACGAAGTAAACACGCCGCTGACAGGCATTTCGTCTTATTCGCAAATGCTGATGCAGCAAATGCCTGAAAACGATCCGCGCCAACAATTGCTGGAAAAGATTCATCGCCAGACTTCGCGCGCTTCCAGCATAGTCAACAACCTGTTGAACTTTTCGCGCGTCAGCGACGCCCGCTTTGTGCCGGTGGATTTGAATCGAGTGCTGGACGACACCATTCAGTTGCTGGAAGCCCAGCTTCGCAACACCGAAATCGAAGTCGTACGCAATTACCACCCAAGCCTGCCTTTTGCACCGGGCAATGCCGCCAAACTACAACAGGTTTTCATGAACCTGATCCTGAACGCCCGCGACGCCATGCCGCAGGGTGGACAGTTGGAAATCGCCACCGAAGCTCACCTGGATTCGATCATCATCAGCTTCCGCGACACCGGAATGGGCATTGCTGCCGATCATCTGGCCAAAATCTACGATCCGTTTTTCACCACCAAACAGATTGGCAAAGGCACAGGACTTGGCCTGGCTGTCAGTTACGGCATCATCGGCGACCACGGTGGCCACATCGCTGTCGAAAGCCAACTTGGCGAAGGTACAAAATTCCAGATTTCCTTGCCCATGGTTGCAGTTCACGAACAATTCGCCGCCGCCAGCGATTGACGGAAACTCTGCGACGTTCACTGTAAAAAAGGTTTTAGGAGTTTTATTGCCGTAGCTCTGGCCGTTGCGCCGAATTTCTTTTACGATCCGTCGCGCAATAAAGCGGTTCCGGCTGTAAAGCTGGATTTGGCGCTCCAACCAAGTAACCACTCAAAAGGACAAACGAAAAACCATGAAAACCACTCGTGTTTTGCTCTCGCTGATCTTTACCCTTCTCGCTTCGGCGGCATTGGCTCAGCCGCCGGCTCAACCCCAGGAAACGTACCCGCAGCACCCCGATTCGGTTGAACAACCAGGCGTTCCCAAAGGCGAAGTCATGAAATTCACCTTTGAGAATTCCAAAATCTTCCCCGGAACCTGGCGCGAGTATTGGGTTTACGTTCCCAAACAGTATTCGCCCGACAAACCGGCCTGCGTTTACGTCAACCAGGACGGCATTCAGTGGAACGCGCCAGTGGTTTTTGACAATCTGATCAACAAAAAAGAAATCCCGGTCACCATCGGAGTTTTCGTCATGCACGGCAAAGTCCGCCCGGGCGATCCAAACACCGCGCTTGACCGGTTCAACCGCAGCTTTGAATACGACGGGCTTGGAGACAATTACGCCCGGTTCATTCTGGAAGAGATTCTGCCTGACGTCGAAACCAAAAAGACCAGCGATGGCCGAGCAATTCGTTTGTCGAAAAGCGGCAACGACCGAGCCATCGGCGGTTCTTCAAGCGGAGCGATTGCTGCTTTCACCGCAGCCTGGGAACGCCCTGACGCCTTCAGCCGAGTTTTCAGCACGATTGGAACTTACGTCGGTTTGCGCGGAGGTCACGAATACTCAACGCTGATTCGTAAGTTTGAAGCCAAACCGATTCGCGTCTTTCTGCAGGACGGATCGAACGATCTGAACATTTACGGCGGAGATTGGTGGATGGCGAACCAGTCAATGGAACGCTCGCTGATTTTCTCCGGCTACGAAGTCAGCCACGTCTGGGGCGAAGGCGCTCACAGTGGACGCCACGGCACTTCCCTATTCCCCGATGCAATCAAATGGCTGTGGAAAGATTGGCCTGCTCCGATCAAAACCGGCGCGACCAAAAACAACTTTCTCAATGACTTGCTGCTGCCCGGCGAAGGCTGGCAACTGGTCAGTGAAGGTCATCGCTTCACCGAAGGGCCGGTGGCCAATGCCAAAGGCGAAGTCTTTTTTGCCGATGGACAGAGCAACAAAATCTGGAAAGTCGCGCTGGACGGCAAGCTGACCGAGTTCGCCAACGATACCAAAGGCTCTTACGGACTGGCTTTCGGTCCCGACGGCAAGATTTACGCCGCTGCGACTACCGACTCAAAAATTACGGCTTACGACACCGAAGGCAAAGTATCGGTTGTGACTGACACCTTGCGCGGCAACGATCTGGTGGTGGCCAACAACGGCAACATCTACGTCACCGACCCGAAAGGCTACGAACCGCAAAGCAACATCTGGCTGATTAAACCGAACGGCGAAAAGAAGATCGTGGATACCGGGCTGCGTTTTTCCAACGGCATCACACTGTCGCCGGATCAAACGCTGCTATACGTGGCAGAGATGCGAACGCACTGGGTTTACAGCTACCAGATTCAACCGGACGGGACGCTGGCAAATAAACAGCGCTATTACTGGCTGCACGTTGCCGACACCGCCGACGACAGCGGAGCCGACGGCATGCGCGTTGACCGCGATGGACGTTTGTACGTGGCCACGCGGCTGGGCATACAGATTTGCGATCAAGCCGGTCGAGTCAACGCCATCATCCCCACTCCGAACGGCAGGGTTTCAAACCTCAGCTTTGGCGGAGCGGACAACGACACTCTGTTTGCGACCTGCGGCGACAAGGTCTTCAAACGCAAACTGAAGGTCAAAGGCGCTCACGCCTGGGACAAACCCCTGAAACCAGCTCCGCCACGGCTGTAGAGAACTGGTTGAAATGAGTGCGGCCTTGAATGAAGCGGAAAGTGTCGCTAATATGGCCGCCTTCTGGACGAGGCCGCGGGAAGTGCCTACGACTTCGACCTCACACATCTCATCAAGTTTTGGAGTACCTAAAGTTATGCTTCGCTTCTTTGCCAAACTCGAGCGCTCGCGCAATATCTTGCTGCTGGGTTTTTGCGCTATTTTGCTTATCGGTCTTGTGGCTTTTTATGCCATTCCCAATCAAAATCTGTCGCCATCTGGCCGACTGGCCAATTCATCCGAGGGCGACATAGTCATCGCCAAAGTCGGTTCTCAGGAAATCAAATTAAAAGAGTTCAGTGCGCAGGTTTCGCAGATGGCTTCGTTTCTGGGACGCGGACAAACGCTTCCATTGGCTACATTAAAATCACTGGGCATCGGGGAGCAGGCGCTGGATCAATTGATCGCCAGCAAGCTGGTCTTGGATCAGGCCAGTAACTTGAAACTGACCGGCTCCGATGGCGAAGTCTTCGACGTTATCAAACGCCAGTTTGCCGACCCGGCCACCGGCGGTTTTATCGGCAAAGACGAATATGTCCGCCGCCTGAGATTGCAGGGCTTCGACGTTGGCGATTTTGAACAAGACCGTCGCAATGAAGTCACTGTTCGCAAAATCCGCGCCTATCTGACTTCGGCAGAACAGGTTTCCGACCGCGACATCGAAGAAAAGTTCAAAAAGGATCAAACCAAGCTTGATCTGGTTTACGCCACGGTTGATCTGGACAAAGTTCGCAGCAAATTCAAACCAACCGACGACGAACTGAAGGCTTATTACGAGGCTCACAAAGACGAGTTCAAAGTCAGCCAGCCGACTCGGAAAGTTGAATACGCCTTTGTCGCCAGCAAGGACGTTGAGAAGATAATCACCGTTCCTGACACCGAGTTGAAGGCTCAATACGAAGGCAACAAGCAGGTTGAAAAGCGCATAAGCGTCATTCGCCTGGACAGACTGGCTCAGGCGGACGTCGAAACGGTCAACAGCAAGATGGCCGAACTGGCCAAACGCGCCAAAGGCGATGGCGTTCCACAGGAAGATTTTGCTGCCTTGGCAAAAGGCAATTCAATGGATACCGCCAGCAAAGCCAACGGCGGAGACATCGGCTGGATCAAAAAAGACGCGAACAAATCAGGCGACTGGAAACAACGCGTTTATACCAGCGACTTGAAAGTCGGAACCATTGACGGTCCGTTCAGCGAAGGCACCAGCCAGTATCTGTTAAAGGTAACGGAGGAACGTGATGTTCCTTTTGAACAAATGAAGCCGACGTTGCTGGCCACGGCCAAAAACAACAAAGCTTTCCAGAAGTGCAACGAACTGGCCCAGAAAATTTACGAAAAAGCCACCGAAGTCAAAGACCTGGTCAAGGGCGCTGAAGAAGTCGCCAAAGAGATCAAGGTCAACCCGGCTTCGATGATCAAAACCACGCCTTACTTCAAAGACGGAGATCCGCTTGGCACATTGGGCGACAGCACGGGCTTTGCGGTGAATCAGGCATTTGAGAACGCAGTTAAAGACGTGAAAAAAGGCGATTTCGGAACTCCGGTCAGCATTCCGGGCGG
>JAGNMH010000228.1 GCA_017991275.1 Acidobacteriota bacterium | reverse complement strand
AGAAGTAATAAGAGTTGGTTTCTTTCCGATTTAGCTCTGAAGGAGCGCCAGATATTAGCCCCGTGCGAAGCGCCTTGTCATTACCCAAATCTTTTCTCTTTTGCGCCGGAGGCGCAGCGGAGATTAGCCGGTGGTGAAACCACCGGAAATGTTGTCGTTATTGCCTTGCGCCCTGGCAAGGGCGCTGGACCAAAGCACAGTGATGATGAATTCCGAAGTTCAAAGTTCCGTCCAGCACCCCTGCCGGGGTGCAATGCGTTTGCGTTTGGTAACCGGTGGTTTCACCACCGGCTAATCTCCACAGCCCTTTCAGGGCAAAAAGCAGGAATCGCTAAACGCGAAAAATTTGGGTAATGACAAGGCGGAGCGCGGGGTAAGAGACAAAAATGACGCCTGCTTCGGCAGGTTATGAAACAAGTACTCTATCAACTTTCAAAATAGGCCTAGTTGAATGACGAAAACTTTTAGCAGCAATAACTCGAAGCCAGACAGAAAAGGATTTTTCGGCTTGCCGCGTGTGGTTCGGTTGGCGATTTATTTGCCGGTTATCGCGGCAATCTGCTTTTTCACCTTGCGCCGAGTCGAACACTTTCTGACTCACCATCCGGTTCGTTATTCGCCCAGCAGCGAATGGACTCCGCCGCCGAATGGCGAAGACGTTTGGATCAACGTCACCGCTTCTGAGCGAATTCACGGCTGGTTTCTGAAATCAAAAACTCAGCCGCAGTTGGCAACAATTCTTCATTCGCACGGTAACGGAGGCAACATCACCAACACGGCCTGGTACGGCGTGAAGCTGACCGAAGACGGCTTTGACGTTTTGGAGTTTGATTACAGAGGTTACGGACACAGCGACGGCGAAGTGACAGACGAATGGGCGCTGAATGCGGACGGCGAAGCGGCTTACAACTATCTGCTTACTCAACGTGGAGTGAAACCTGAAAATCTGGTGCTGTATGGAATGTCGTTGGGGACGACGGTGGCAATTGATGTGGCTTCGCGCAAACCGGCTGCGGCGCTGGTTGTCGAATCCGGCTTGAGTTCTGCTGATGAAATGGGCCAGCATTCGCTGCCGTTTTTGCCAGGCTGGTTGCGACGACTGGCCAAAAACCGGTTTGAGTCTTCGCGCAAAATTCCCAATGTTCATTGCCCGGTGCTGGTCGTACATGGCACGAACGATCGAACCATCCCGGTCGCCCAAGGCCGCAAGCTGTTCGCCGCAGCAAACAATCCAAAGCGGCAGTTGATTATTGAAGGCGGCGGTCACAATTTGCCAGGCCCCGGCGGAGATGCTTATCGCAATCAAATAACCGCTTTCATTCGTCAGGTATTAACGGGCAAGCTCAATTGAACTTGCCTAAAACTCCACTTTTCAAGAGGAGAAAGTATGGCAACCACCAAAGCACGCTCGAAAAAGAAATCAGCCGATACAGCAACAGAACCCGAAGCGGATCGTCCGCACATTCCCGGTTACGGCGTCCCCGAAAACAACAAAGACATGCTGCCCTGGTCGCATGTGACTGAGCGAATGACCGCAGCGCAGAATTATTGGATCAGCACGGTCAGCCCCGACGGGCATCCGCACGCGACTCCGGTTTGGGGATTGTGGGTGGATGACAAACTGTATTTTGGCGGAGGCCCGGCGACCAAACGCAGCCGCAATCTGAATGAAAATCCGGCGGTCTGCATTCATCTGGAAAGCGGATCAGACGTCATCATTCTGCACGGCGAAGCGCATCCGATGGCCAAACCTGATCCGGAATTGATCGCTCGGTTGATTGATATGTCTGGAGAAAAATACGGATACAGACCGAAGCCGGAAGAATACGGAGGGCCGGGAGGTTTCGTTTTCTCTCCCAGTGTAGTTCTGGCCTGGAAGCAATTTCCGAAAGACGCCACGCGGTGGAGGTTTACCAATGCAGATTGAAAAGAAGCTCAGAGTTCCGGCTTGGGGGAAGCAGGATGAACAAGATTTCCGACAGGATTCACAGGATCATCAATAGCGGTCGTGTTCCAACCGGATTTGAATCCTGTTTATCTTGAAAAAAATCCTGTCCATCCTGTCTCAAAGTTTTATGTTTATGCCTTGATTTAGAGGGATCAACGAAACGTCAATCCAAAGCGGACATTCAGTAAATGAGCTGACCCCTCCTGGACAAAAACGTTGTCTCGAAATTCGACGCGGAAGCCAACACGCGGTTTGAACCAGTAATTCACTCCGCCGCCGAAATTCACACCGTTCGCATAACCACCGCGAAAGAATCCTGTGTAACCGGCAGTGACAAACGGCACGAGTTTTTCGGACTTGCTCGATTTCAAAAAGTGATAGGAACCATTGACCGAGAATGTGCCAAGTCCTTGGCCTGCGGATTCAAAAGGCATCAGGTAAGCCAGTTCGGCGCCTACACCAAATCCTTTTTTGTGTACGGCTTCTCCGCCGCCGCCAACGTGCAGAGTTCCGCCGCCGCCGCCGGATGTGCCACCGGGCGCAGCAAAGATGTAGCCATAACTGTGACCGCCATCTTTCGTTGATTGAGTTGTGTTCGAGGTCTGCGCCGAACCGACGACAAACAAAGAAACAACAAGCGCTAAAACTGATATAAGGTAACGCATAATTTCTCCTACTTGGGTGATAAGTTCGTAAATTGATTAAGGCTGAGGACGCTGTCTCGGTTTTAGTCACACAGATCGGCTTTAATCGGCTGCATAGGCTAAAGCTATAAGAACCAAAAGCGTTGCGCCTACTGCAATTGCCACTGATATTGCGATTATTGCTCCGGTAGAAAGATTTTTACCTGTTACCGAAGTGACATTTGGATACGTTACTTCAGTGGTTGCGCCGGTTTTAGCGTCCGCAATGACGAATGAACCGTCATTGATCTGGCTGATGTAGCCGCGCAGTTTTGTCTTGTCGCGCAGCTTAACTTCGACACGGGCTTCGGGGCCGACGCCGAGTTTGGCGATGCCGGTTTTTACTTTCGAGGTAAATTCCGCTGCTTTTTCTTCTTTTGACTTGGCTAGCGTCATTGGCGCTACGCTCAATGAAAAGATCAGAGCGCCGATGAGCATCAGGGTTAGATTTCTTTTGAACATGGTTTCTCCTATTTGAAATTGCGGTTAAGTTCTTTATTCGCAGCTATTGCTACGAATTGGGCATCGCACTAAAATCCGTTTGTGTTTCACTCTGGTTGTGGCGAAACACCACTCAATAAATTCGCACTTTTAGTTAAGAGCAGTCGGAGCGGAACTGTTGGCCAACTCATCCGCTCGCGACCGCCTTAGGACTTCACTTTTTGCTCCGTCCACTAAGACAGGCGCTCTTTGCACCTGAAAACTGCCAAATCCGTAAGATATTTTTTCGCTTTGATAGAGAAGAGAAAATGACCGAAGAGTCTTCTTCGCAAATCCACGAAGTCACGGGATTACTAATTGCCTGGGGAAAAGGCGACCACGACGCCCTGGAGCAGTTAACTCCGAAGGTGGATGTTGAATTGCGCCACATTGCCGAAGCTTATATGAGCCGGGAACAATCAGATCATGTTCTGCAAACCACAGCGCTGGTTAACGAAGCCTGGATGCGATTGATTGATTGGCAGAAAAGCTCCTGGCAAAACCGTGCGCATTTTTTTGGTGTGGCGGCTTCGCTGATGCGCAAAATTCTGGTTGGCGAAGCGCGGCGGCGCAGACGCCTGAAACGCGGCGGCAGGGATTTCCAGGTTTCTTTGTCAGAAGTTGACCTGGTTCCGTCGGGTAAACAGGCTGACCTGATCGCGCTTGATGATGCGCTGGACGCTCTGGCCGAATTCGATGAACGTAAAAGCCAAATAATCGAATTGCGATTTTTCGGCGGCTTATCGGTCGCCGAAACTGCCGAGGTGTTGAAGGCTTCAGAACGCACTGTGGCGCGCGAATGGGAGTTGGCCAAGTCATGGCTCTATCGGGAACTCAGCAAGGATTTGTCGGCATAACGCCCAAGTGAAAGCGCTGAAAACCATGGACAAGGATCAATGGGGACAAATTGAAAAGATTTTCTATGCGGCAATGGAGTTGTCGCAGGAAGAACGTGAGGAGTTTGTCCGGCAAGCCTGCGCGGGCGACGAAACCCTATACCGTGAAGTCCAAACTTTGCTGGAATCGAACCGCCGAACAGAAACTTTCCTTTATCCTCCGCCGGCCATGCCCAAAACCCATTCTGGCTCCGTTTCAATGCGAATGAAGCATTGTCCGAAATGCGGAAAAGTCTATTCAGCGCAAACACGATTTTGCCAAACCGACCTGGAAGTTCTTTCCTTGAAAGACCCTTACCATCTGGTTGGCTCCACACTGATGGACAGATACAAAATTCTGGCGCTGGTTGGTGTTGGCGGAATGGGGGCTGTGTATTGTGCGCAACATCTGGGACTTGATCGTCGTGTCGCGCTAAAAATCCTGCAACCGAACCTGGCCATTGGCAACGATTATGTTGTGGAACTGTTTGAGCGCGAAGCCAAGCTGGCCGGAAGGCTGACGCATAAAAACATTGTGGACGTTAAAGACGCAGGTCGCACGCCCGATGCTATAGCTTATATCGCCATGGAGTGGTTGGAGGGGCGAACTCTGGATGAAGAACTGGCCAATCAGGGGCGATTCGGTTTTCAACGCGCCATCGGCATCATGCTGCAAATCACTGAGGCGCTGAGGGCGGCGCACGCAGAGCGTGTCATTCATCGCGATTTGAAACCGGCCAACATCATGCTGGTGGATACGCCGGATGGACACGATCACGTCAAAGTTCTGGATTTCGGCATCGGCAAAATCCTGAGCGAAACCACGGCTAATTCACCCGTTTCCGCACTGGTCGGAACGCCACAATATGCCAGCCCTGAGCAATTGACGGTTGGTGGCCACGTGGATGGCCGTTCAGACATTTATTCGCTCGGCGTGATGTTTTACCGTTTGCTGGGTGGAGAATTGCCGTTCAAATGTCCTTCGATCAGCGAATTGCTGCAAATGCAGTTGACCGGAACGCCTCCGTTGCTTGGCGTCATCCGGCCAGACACTCCCCCGGAAATTGAAAAGCTGGTCAATCGCATGCTGGCCAAAGACCCTGCCAAACGGCCTCAGAGTGCAAAGGAATTGTCCGCGCTGCTGGATCAAATTTCGGGAGAATTGAAAATTGCTGAATCCGCCGTCACTGACGCAGGCGGGGCGATGTTTTCGCAATCAAAACCAGACCAAACCCATGATCTGGAAACTCGCATTCGTGCCGCGAAACCTGCTCGCCAGGGCAAACTGTTTCTGAGTTTTGCCGTCGCGCTTGTCGTCGTAATTATTGCCGGTGTATATGGTTTGTATCGTTATAGTTCTGACCAATCTGTTTCAGAAGATCGAAAGTCGTTGGTTCCAACGCCAGCGACTTCGCCGGTTCATCCAGCTCCTACGCCGGAATCAACGACGGCTCCCGCTTCCGAACAATCGCCTGCTTTGCCTTCTGCGACAATCAATCAGGCGCAGTTGTTGGCCAAACAGCAAAAAGCTGCCGAACTGTTGAAACAGGCTCAGGCGTTGTATAAGCAGGGGGATTACCAAAACGCACTTCGTGAATGTGATGAGTCGTTGAAACTCAATCCGCGCCTGACCGAAGCGCGCCAGCTTAAACTGAAGATCACTGAAATCCTGAGAATCCTGAACAAACGATAAGCGAATTTCTCTCTCCTTATTGTGGAGCCGTTTATGACTCGAACCATTTTATTCCTCACGATTTTGGCCAGCCAACTTTACCTGCCTGCGCCATCGTCCACGGCATTATCCTGGTTTGATTTGCCATCCGTGTCGGTTGAGTGTTTTCGTCCAACTGACAGTCAGGATGACAAGCCATTGACGGATCAGCAGGTTGAAGATTTGCTCAAGGTTCCAATGGAAGACGAGCATCTGGCGCGCCAAATTCTGCAGCGAGGGATTAGCTTCCGGCTCACCCCTGAAAAGCTGGCTGGATTGATGAAGCTGGGGCTGGGAGAGAAAACCAAACAGGTCTTGCAAGAAAAAGAAAAACTTGCGGCTTACGATGAATTATCCAGGGAAACCAATCCGGCGCGACGAAAGATTCTGGCCAGCGAGTTTTTGCTGAATTATCCCAACAGCGTCAATAGCGCAAAGGTTACGGACGAACTTCGAAACGCAGAGACTGTCGAGTTTGAATTGGAGTTTCGGACGTTTTTCAGCAAACCTGACGCCAACGGTTTGGAAAAAGTCCTGACGTTGGGACGTGGTTTGTTGCAACGAAACCCGGATGCTGTGGTGAGTATGCAAGTGATTCCACGGCTGGCTGTGGCGACGGGCAAGGGAGTTATCGGCAGTTTTTATGACAACCTGGAACAGAGCCGCGAATATGCGAACCAATCGCTCAAGCTTCTGGAAAATCCATCGCCACCTCCGGGAGTAAATCCTCAAACTTACGATCAAATCCGTGCTGCCAATTTGTCCTTGGTTTACCAAAGTTTGGGGCTGTACCAATTGCGGCAACCTGATCCCGGTCTGGATCAGGCAACCGCGCTGCTGACCAAAGCCGCCGATCTGGCGTCGGGTTTGAAAGGCGGACTCAGCGCCAATGACTCCATCACCTTTTGGCTGCGCGCGTTGGCTCGCGATATGAAGCTGCAAAAACTGGGCGATGATTTTCGTCTGCTGCCCAAAGAACAACGTCTTGGCAGGCAGGGGCAAAAGTTATGTGCCGACATGAATGCCTTAATCGGTCAACTGACTCCTGATTACCTGCAGGTCATTACCCTTAGCGCTCGTGCCGATTCTTCCCAGGCCCCCCAACTATCTCAATTGAGTGAACAAGCCAGCGAAGCAATCAAATTGCTGGCAACCGGATTTCGTTCCTGCACAGGCGCGCGCAGCGGTTTGATTGGGGCACTGCCGGAAGAAGAAAAGCGTGTTGCGCTGGTCATCGGCGTCGAAGACCATCTGGACGCGCAGGCAGGCAAATTCAATTTTGCGGCTGCTGATGCTCGCGATGTTGCCAGTGTCCTGATTCAGCGCGGAGGCTTTCGCAAAGAGCAGGTTGTGTTGCTGGCCACGGGCGAAGCCGCCGATCATCAACCGATTCGCAGCCTCATCCTGCGACAACTGGCGGAACTGCCCAAACGTGTTTCTCAGGATGGGTTGCTGCTGATTTATTTTGCCGGGCACAGTTTTGAACAGGGCGGGAAGTCGTATTTGCTGGCCGCTGATTCTTTTACCGGCAGCGAAGATATTCTGGCGGAAACTGCAATCAATATCGAACAACTGAGAGAAAAAATCCTGACCAGCGGAGCCGGGCAGGTCATGTTGATTTTCGATGCTTTCCGACAAACCCCGGTCAACGACAGCTTCGTTCGTCAAATGTCATTCGATCTACGCAAAAATGAAGTGACGGCATTCGCCACACTGTTATCCGCCAGCAAAGGTCAGCGCTCTTACGAATCCACGGCAAAGAAACATGGCGTTTTCACTTCCGTGTTGCTCGAAGCCGGCCAGGGAAAAGCTGCAAGCAAGGCTGGCGGTGTGACGCTGGAAGACCTGACCAAATACCTGCTATCCAACGTCCCGCGCGAAGTCGGATCCAACGCACAGTCGCCGCAGGTTGTGGTGGAGGGTTATGAAAAAGAAGACCTGGTCGTGTTTCAATCAACGGCAACTCAGGCCGAAGCGCGCAAACCCACTCCGTCCGAACTGATCCGCAATTCCAAAACCATTCAGATTCGCCCCAAGAGTATTTATATGGACAAGGCGGTGCTGGAAGCGGAGTTGCGCAAGTTGCCTGAATTTCAAAACCTGAAACTGGCCTTTGCAGATGAAGGAAAAGATGCGGATTTGGTGATTGAAGTCAGATTGCCGTTTCTTACCTGGACCTGGAATTACACCGTGACGCATCGTCCAACAAATACCA
>JAGNMH010000227.1 GCA_017991275.1 Acidobacteriota bacterium | reverse complement strand
AAACCATTAGCCGCTGGCAGCCCGAACGTCCGTGAGCTGGCAACAGAAGAGTATGATGTTTACGGGCAGGATGTTTGGCGCATGCGGCAAAGCCTGGTGCTGACCCTGGGTTTGCGCTACGGACTGAGCCGTCCGGTTTATGAGAGGCAAGGTTTTCAGGCCAAGCCCAATGTAGGTTTGGAAGATTATCTGAACAAGCGTATTGCCGCGTCGAAACTGGGTCAAAACTTTACTGACCCGTTGCAGGTTGTTTTGGCTGGCCCTGCCAATAATGCGCCTGGCTATTACAGCCTGGACAAAAATAACTTCCAGCCTCGCATTGCTGCTGCCTGGAATCCTAAGTTCAAAGAAGACAGTTTTCTTGGCAAGGTTTTTGGAAAGGATGGAGCTTCAACCTTCCGTGGCGGCTTTGCCATAACCAATGATTATTTTGGCCAGGCTTTGGCGGTTAATTTCGACGCCAACAACACACTCGGATTTTCGTCCAACCAAACGATTTCGGCCAACACCTATAACGTAACCACCAATCCGGCTCCTCTTTTCACTGGGCTTGGCCAGGCTATTCGTACTTTGCCGGGAATCAAGATTCCAGGTGATTTGAAATTCCCGCTGCAGCAGCCGTTGGATGATCGTCGCCGGATTGAAGGTTCACTCGATAGCAATCTGCGCTCGCCGATCAACTACGTCTGGAACTTCACTTACAGCCGCCTGCTTCCGGGAGGCTTGGCAGTTGAAGCTTCATACATTGGTCGTATTGCCCGCAACCTGCTGGCTTCGCGTGATGCGATGGCGATTAACAACATCGTTGATCCGAAATCAGGTCAGGATTGGTACACGGCGGCGGGCATCCTGCAGGATTTGCGTTTGAAGAACACCCCGATTTCGCAGATTCCTAACCTGCCATTCTTCGACAACCTTTACGGTAAAGGTAGGGTTGCCGCTGCGGTAGACGATTACGTTGGCACGGATTACGTTGGAGCAGGGTTGTCCAACACCCAAGCAGCATACGCGATGATGGCTGGCTGTGATGATTGCGTAGGATTCGGCACAGACTGGACTTCGCTTCAAGATGCGCTTGATCTGGGTTCTGGAAATGCGCTGTTCTACAACCGTCAGTATGGCGCGTTGTCGGCTTATGGAACGATTGGCAGTTCCAATTATCACGGTGCCACACTGAGCATTCGCCAGCGATATAAAGGGCTGTTGTGGGATTTCAACTACACACTCTCGAAATCGTTTGACGATGCATCAGGTTTGCAAACCAGTGGTGTTTTTGGCTCGGCTTTCATCTTGAATCCTTTGCGCCAGCGCGACAATTACTCAGTTTCCGACTTTGATATTCGCCATATCGTGAATTTCAACTCTGTCTGGGATCTGCCTGTCGGCAAAGGCAAGATGCTTTTTGGGAAATCCAATAAGGTTGCTGATGCCGTTATCGGCGGTTGGCAACTTGGCTCGATCTTCCGTTGGAACAGCGGAGTCCCGGTTGGCACCCCCTTCGATTCGGTTGGTTGGGCAACCAATTGGAACGTTCGTAGTTACGGAGTGTTGGTTAACAGCTTGCTGTCTTCTCCAACCCGAGGCAGTGGTTCGAAAGCTCCGAATCTCTTTTCCGATCCTAAGGCTGCGTATCAAAGCTACCGTAGCCCTCGCGCTGGGGAAACCGGAGACCGCAATGGCTCGGTTCGTTATCCTGGTTTTGTATCGCTGGATTTCGGACTCTATAAGGTCTTCAAAATGCCTTACAACGAGTCTCACAACGTGCAATTCCGCTGGGAAGTTTTCAACGCCACAAACACTCAACGGTTCACTGGCTTGGGCGATTTCAGCATTGGGTTAGACCCAAATGCTGATGGTTCACCATTGCCCGCGTTTGGCAACTTCACGCGCATTCAAGGCAGCCCGCGTATTATGCAGTTTGCCTTGCGCTACCAGTTCTAAGTCCGGTTAAGTCTGAACCAGGCAAAAGGGGAGCCTGCAGTCTTTCTGCAGGCTCCCCTTTTTTAATACTTGTTTTGTAAGCTCGGTATTTTGGGATTGCGCCAAGCCATTAGAGGATCAAACCGTAATAAGAAAATCTAAGTGATACTGCCGCCATCCACAGTGACGACTTCGCCGATCATGTAACTGTTCCTTTCAGAAACCATAAACGCGGCAAACTCGGCCAGTTCTTCAGGTTTGCCGCTTCGAGCCTTTGCCACCCAGAAATTGTGCATCTCCAGCAAACGGTCAGGCAGCATTTCCGCCAATTCGGTTTCAAAGATGCCCGCTGCGATAGCGTTAACCACAACATTGAACTGCGCTCCTTCACGCGCCAAACATTTGGTGAAACCGATGACGGCGGCTTTTGATGTGGCGTAATGCACGGCAGTCGGCATTGACCGAATCGCTCCAATACTGGTGATGTTCAGAATATTTCCGGCTCGCTGGCGCAGCATATGCTTGTAAATGGGCTTGGTGACGTTAAACAGGCTATGAACATTCGTATCAATTACGTGATGCCAGGCTTGCTCCGTCATTGTGGCGAAGTTGTCTGAGCGGTTTATGGCAGCGTTGTTGACCAGAATGTCTATTCGCCCGAATTCATGGTGAATTTCGCGGACCATTTTGTTGATGGCTGGTCGGTCGGTTATAGAAACCTTGTAGGCGATCCCCTTGCGTCCGTGGGAGCGAATCTTTTCCAAGACTTCTTGGGCAGCATCATCGCGTGAATGATAATTGAAAGCGATGTCTGCGCCTTCACGAGCAAAGACTTCGCATAACGCACGACCGATGCCGCGCGAGCCTCCGGTAATAATTGCTTTTTTTCCTTCTAACAGCAGTCCCATAAGTAGGTTGAAAGATAAGTTTTTGGTTTGAATGAATTAGGGGGCGACAGGCTGGTTGATGATGTTGTCGGGTTCTGCCGATTGCCTGCCTAGATTTACACGTTCTTCGACTTTCCGCATCAACTCGCCAACAATCCGCTTTGTCGCGTCAGGAATCGCCAGACGCGACGTCGCCACTCGCATCGAATCCAGATGGTCAGGTTCGTGAATCAATCTTCGCATAATCGGAACCACATCTGCGGCGCGCTCCAACAACACACCTGCGTTGTAACGCGAAAGTAGTTTGGCTGTCTGCGATTCCTGCGGCATGGGTGGGGTAATCGTATCGGCGATGATTGGCAAACGCGAGGCCAACGCTTCAAATGTGGTCAACCCACCGAGTTTTGAAACCATGACGTCCGCCGCTCCCATCAGTTTTTCCATAGCGCCAGTGTAGCCGACGACCTTTGTCGGAAAAGGCGCGCGCCTGGCCAGTGATTCAACTTGTTCGCGCAACTTGTCGTTGCGTCCAGCCAGAAAGATTGCCTGCGAGTCTTTTAACTGTTCACCTTGTTCAACCATCTGCTCGAAAATGCGAGGAATGTTTCCTCCGCCAACCCAGCCCGCATTGATGAACATTGTGAATCGTTCAGGGTCAAGTCCTAACTCTGTCCGCGCTGCGACTTTGTCATTCTCACTTTGAAACTGAAATTTTGGATGAATCGGGATACCGCATATTTTTATCTTTTCAGCCGGAACATCGTAATCCAGCAATTGCTGCCGGGCTTCTTCAGTTGCCACCAGATACAAACTGACTTCGTCGCAAGCCCAGCCTCGCCAAAAACCGTAGCATGGATCGGTCACAACCGTCACCAGCGGAATGCGGTCAAGCAACCCGAGTTCACGCAACGCCCTGGCAAAGAAATGCTGCACCATCGGATGGACTGAGACGACAACTTGCGGACAATACTTTTCAAACAATTGCTTCACATAGCGAGAAGTAATGCGGTAAAGCAGATTCGATTCGTTTGGGCGAAACCGCTCAATCGCCCAATAGTAATACTTCATCAGCGGCTGATGATAACGCAGCAGATAGTTATAAAAATCAGCGCCTTTCTGAGCCAGATAATGCGACTCTTCGATGGCGCGGGCGATGTTGACCAGGCAATCGGTTGCGCCGAATCGTTTCAATCCGTCGGCTATTGCAGCGGCTGCACTGGTGTGGCCGCCTCCGGTTTCAGAAGTGATGATCAGGAATTTCTGGGCGGATTCAGTTTGCATATTGCGAGATTCATCTGGTGAAGGATCGGCGCTGTTTTGCCTGGTGGAGAAGTGCAGCATGTTTTTATCCGAGAGGTGATTTTTAAACCGCGACGCAATCTATCATGGCGTCTCAAAAACTGCACATTGAGTGTGACAAGGGTAAGAAAAGTTGATTGGCAGCCTGAAAAAATCCATCTAAAAGGGAGGGCAAATATAGATAGCTTTTTAAATTGGGAACTCGCTCGCAATTCGACAACCAAATTCTCGCAAGGCTTAACCAATGTCCATCTTTGAGAAGTTCCAGGCAAATTCGTCTTAGGCTGGAAATTTCTTACGTCGAAATCACAATGGCTGTCGCTGACGACGCTTTGTTGAACCAGCCATTGTGATTTTTCTGAATATCTTGCTGTTTAAGTTGCGCTGGCGGGAACCATCTCACCATTGGCCTCATTCTGGTGGGATTTCTTCAGTTGTTTTTCCAGCTTTTTGATTTGAATCAAGTGCTTGGGGTTGAAGGCCAGTGAAGGGTAATAACAGTTGGATTCATGAGTGCAATAACAGCCATTTTTGACGTATTCACGGCGTACCTTCATTTCAGGTGAGTGCCACAAAGCATTGAAGTCCCAGTTGTAATCGCGCAAGTTGCCGATTGGATCCAGGTTTTCGCAGCTTGAAACTGTGCCTTCATCGTAAATCACCCCGCCGGTCGTTCCCGCGTGGCAACGCAACTGGGCTTTCTGCTGCTCCTCAGTACGAGCAATCAGCTCGTGCATATAAATGTCTACCGCCGCCTTGAAATAACCGCCTTTGCCTTTGTAATGATTCTTGATAACGCCACTCTGAGAATCTGAATCAATTAACTCCGTCAGTTTACGGTAACGACTAATATCAATGTTTAACTCCTCTGCTTTTGCTGACGGTGGACGGATGTAATTGACATTGATCTTGTCTGGCTTCAAATCGTAACGCAGAAAGTCGTACCACTCAAAAATCCGATCCTGGTTTGAATTCATAAAGCAAGTGCAGGTTTGAACGTCCAGTCGCGGAATTTGTTTTTGGATATCTTGAAGTTGACGTGCTGTGCCTATGGCCTTATCCCAGCTGCCATCCTTGCCACGGATTTTTTCGTGATCTTCCTTAAGCCCGTCAATGCCAAGCGCAACCGTTACGTTCAAATTCGGACATTCGTCCAGAATGCGTGAGACGTCAGGCATTATGCGTTGCTGAATGCCACCGTTTGACATCAAGTAAACTGATTCAAGTTTGTTATTTTCGTAAAAAGCCCGGACGACCTCAGGCAGGTCTTTTCTCGTAAAAGGCTCCCCACCCGCGATGATCAAAATCGGCAATTGGCCACCAAGAGTTTCGCTGATGCGGACAAGCTGATCTGTGGTCATCTGCAGCTTTTTACGCGGTTTGTCGTCCAACTCTTCCGTAAAAAAGCAATGAACGCAGCGCATGTCACAAACAGAGGTGATCAGAATGTTAAGGATGACTGGAGAGGTGACTCCCCCCATCAAAACCTTGCCATAACGTTTGATAAGTTCAAAGTTGTAATTCATAAAATTTCAATTTCTCGGCGAAAAATCGTTTATTGGGAAGGCAAACAGGCCACTATTAGGCTTTCTCTTGTTCGCAAAGTCAAACCAACTTTGATTGAAGGCAGACGCTTTGGCATTGTCCTAAGCTTAGTTGAAATTTTGGCTCTTTAGGAATTCCCGGAAACTCCGCAACATCTTGTGATCTCAAATCCGGAAGAACTTATAGCGAGTTTCAGGTGAGTGCGCCCCGATAACCACAGTGGCGAAACCAGCCCAGAATGTCTTGCTTCGTGATAGATGAAAAAGCTTCTACCAAAGCATCAAGAAGTTCTTCGATAGTGCGTGGTTTTAGAGAGCGCAAGATGCTCTTCACTTTTGACCAACAGTTTTCAATCGGATTGAAGTCGGGCGAATACGTTGGCAGAAAAAGCGCCCAAGTGCCTTGTGCTTCAATCGCTTCTGCAATCTCTTCGGCTTTATGAATTTGGCAGTTATCAAAAAAGACGACTTCGCCGCGCTTCAAGGTTGGCGCGAGCAGTTCTTCTACAAAGAAGATCATCGTTTCACTGTCAATTGCACCGGGCACACTCAATCCCGTGCGCAGGCCTATCAGGCTCATCGCGCCAATCGTCGAGAGATTGCCTTTGTGATCGCTGGGCACTTAGTCAAACACTCGCTCGCCCAGCGCGGACCGCACATATTGCCTTGTCATTGCCAGGTGGCTTCCCATTTCGTCCACGAAGACGCATTGGGTGGGATCCAGTTTGCCTGTCAAACGTTGGAACTTGCTGCGCCACTTTTCATCGCGCTCTTTGGCGAAAAAGCTCTTTTTTTCGCGGCAAACCGAGTTCCTTTAACACTCGACTGATTGTTGCCAGACTGACAGAAACCTTGCGTCCCCTGATCAGTGCTTCCCGTAGTTCATCAAGCGAAACATCAGGTTGGTTGGCGACTTGCTCACGGAGAAACTCTCGTTCAGGTTTTTTGAGAGAAGGTTCTGGGCCGCCACCTTGACGTGGCGCTAAGTCATCTCCCGCACGATGCAGGCGCATCATCTTTTTGATGAAAGTAACACAAACACCAAACAAACTGGCGATTTCAGAGGTAGAGTGTTCCCCTTGCTCAACAGCGGCAACAACACAAACTCGCAATTCTTTAGGATAAGATTTCATGATGAAAGCAGTATTCTTCAGGGCGCACTCATCCGCAAACCGCTATAAGTCAGCTGGCTAATAGCAAAATAAGGGCGGTTGCCCGCCCTTATATCAATCATAATCTCGACAATAAATTTTGGATGCGTAAGCCTAAGCACACTGAAGAAGTGTGTTATTTCTTCTTCGCTGCTTTCTTCGCCGGTTTAGCTGCTTTCTTCGCCGGTTTAGCTGCTTTCTTCGCTGCTTTCTTGGCTGCCATAGAATTTCTCCTTTCTTTTGTTGATAGCTTAACCACAAGATGAAGTGTTTAATTGTCTCTTGTAGTCTATAGCAATTAACATACTAGATATAGCTTATAAGCTTGTTAAATGAACGTGTCAAGAAAAAACTTGATTCGCCAGGTAATGCCTCAGTGATGGGCGATGGGCCGTGACTTTTTGAAGTACAGTTCTCCCTCGGCATTTGCTGTGTGATGAGGTTTTCTGCTTGGCCGCGAGAGATCTGCTTTCAGTCGGTTAGCCGCTTTCTTCGGAAAATACCGATTTCACGACATCGAGGTCGGCATTCAAAGTCAGTTCATCCAGCGTTCGTTTAAATTTTGGGATCGGGTCTTTGACTTGATTCTTGAGCGCTTGCAGTACGCTCATCAGCGTTTCCCGCGTTTTGGCCCCTGCTTCCGATTGAGACCCAAAGCTCACCTTTCGTGCAATCACAGTCAGACGCAGCTCTCTCTCGGCTTGATTCTTATCTGCCGGAGCGCGCCACTGATGCATCCGCTTGGCTTTCTCGACGACTAAGTCCAGGATTGTGCGAATTTCGAATGCTTCGCATCGGCTTTCATGGCCTGTTCAATCTGCTGTTTGATCTGTTTGGCTTGCTGGTAGTACTGCTTATCGCTCAGCGGTTTGCTGTGCAAGTGTATCGCGTCGGCCAGCATCGGAATCACCTTTGTGGCAAAAGTTTCAACTTCAGTCTCGTCGCTGAACTCGTCGCGCAAATCTTCCACATCGCGCAGCAAGTGAGCGTAGTAATACCGAATCTAGCACTGGAATGTGAATCAGGAGTTGAAATAGCAGACAAGCCAGTTGATCGGGTAGAATTTTCTTGTGATGCGGAGTGTCGGCATTATCGTCGCAAACCGATTGCTTCAGGAAGCCATCT
>JAGNMH010000226.1 GCA_017991275.1 Acidobacteriota bacterium | reverse complement strand
GACAAACTGAAGTTTTTCGGACATCAACTGGCCATTTCCTTATTTCAATGCCATTGGCCCTTGGGGTAAAAGTTTGTAGTCCCGGCTTCAGGCGGAAGGCGTTGGCTGCCAGCCTTTCCGCCTGAAACCGGGACTGCATGCTTAGGCGCGGGCATAGTACGACACGTAACGGCTGAGCGAAAAGAGTTCGAATTACCTCAATAAAAATCTAAACGAAAACGAATCATCGCCTTATCGAGAAAATCTAAACGAAACTCTCCCGATAATTCACACTTCAGGGGGAATTAAAGATGAGGCTCAAGATGAACGAAAGAAAAGCAGTCACCAGGACTTTGGCTGTGCGTTACCAAAAGGCGAGCAAAAACGAGAAGAAGGTGATTTTCGATGAATTTTGTCACCTCACTTCTTATAGGTTTTTCTGTGAGTCAACGCGGCCACTTACACTTCATACTCGGCCAAATCTTCGGCGGCTAATGTATTCGGGAAAACCGAACGAGCCTCGTCAACCAATTGCCGAACGTCCGTGTAACGAGAGCTAAAATGAGTCAGCAGCAGTTTTTGGGCCTGGGCTTCGGCGGCGATTTCTGCTGCCTGGATTGCTGTTGAATGTCCAAAGTGGTGGGATTCTTCGATGTGGTCGTCTGTATAAGTCGCTTCGTGAATCAGCCAGTCGGCGTTTGCCGCCAGCCGGGCGGCGTTTGTGCAGGGCCTTGTGTCCAGGCAGTAACTGACAACTTTGCCGGGGCGCGGTTCGCCCAAAACTTCTGAAGGGGTAATTACTCGACCGTCGGCCAGTGTCACAGGTTTTCCAGATTGCAGTTGTGAATAAAGCGGTCCGGCGGGAACTCCAAGTTCGCGCGCGCGTTCCAGGTTGAAGCGTCCGGGTTTGATTTTTTCTTCCAGCCTGAAACCCAAAGCGAAGATTCGGTGATCCAGCGGGCGAGTGACCACAGTAAAGCGCGGAGATTCGTACACCAGCTTTTCAGCTTTGTCGGCAAAAGAGCGTTCGTTGAATTCGATCAGATTGAGCGGAAAATTGACGAAACAGATTTTTAGACGTGCTGTCAGGTCCAGGTATTCACGGACTCCGGTTGGTGCAACCAGCGTCAATTCCTTTTCGCGGTTGTCCAATGCCATCGAAGACAGCAAGCCCGGCAAGCCGTTGAAATGATCGCCGTGCAGGTGAGAGATGAAAATGCCCACCAGCTTTTGCGGCGACAGTCCGGCGCGGGCGATTTGCATTTGCGTGCCTTCGCCGCAATCGAACAACCACCACTCGCCTTCGCCGACAACGGCCAACGCGCTGACGTTTCGCCGCAAAGTCGGTTTGCCGGAACTTGTGCCTAGAGGAATTATTTTCATTCGATCACCAGCCGAGCACTCGCTTTCCCGGTCCGTCCCAGCGGCTCAGAACGACTTTGTTGTGCGTGTAAAAGTGAAAGCCTTCAGTGCCCTGAATGTGCAGGTCGCCAAAGAATGACTGGTTCCAACCAGTAAACGGGAAAATCGCCATCGGAGCCGGAACGCCCACGTTGACGCCAATCATTCCGCAGTTGGCGTAACGCGCAAACGTCCTGGCTGCTCCGCCGTCGCGAGTGAAAATCACTGCGCCGTTGCCGTATTGAGATTGATTGGCTTGAGCAATCGCTTCGTTCAAATCTTCCATGCGCATGACCGACAGAACTGGGCCAAAAATTTCATCGCGGACAATCTGCATTTGCGGAGCCACGTGATCGAAGATCGTCGGCCCGACGAAAAATCCTGCGCCAGCTTCGGTCGGCTGAACGCCGCGTCCGTCGGTGTTCAGTGTTGCGCCTTCTTTCAAACCCAGTTCGATGTAACTGCGAATGCGGTCGTGCGCCAGCGGGTCAATTACCGGCCCCATATCCACAGCCGTTGAACCGTCGGTCGGCCCGACTTTCATTTTAGTAGCCGAATCGTGCAGCCGTTCCAGCATAGGGTCAGCAGCTTTGCCGACGGCGACCGCAATGCTGCCGGCCATACAGCGTTGGCCGCTGCACCCAAAAGCCGCTCCCATAATCTGATTCGTCGCTGCGTCGAAATCAGCGTCGGGCATGACCAGCATGTAATTCTTGGCTCCGCCTGCGGCTTGAACTCGTTTGCCGTGCGCCGTGCCGGTTTCATAAATGTATTTGGCGACGGTCGTTGAACCGACGAAGCTGATGGCTGCAACGTCAGGATGAGTGAGCAAAGCGTCAACCGTTTGATTGCCGCCGTGAACTACGTTGAACACGCCTTTGGGCAAGCCGGCTTCGGTCAACAATTCGGCCAATCGCATTGGAGTCAGCGGGACTTTCGGCGAAGGTTTCAGGATGAACGTGTTGCCGGAGGCAATTGCAATCGGAAACATCCACAGCGGAACCATCGCCGGAAAGTTAAACGGCGTAATGCCGATGCAAACTCCCAGCGGATGGCGTTCGACACGGCCATCAATTCCGCGCGCAACTTGATCCAGCGATTGCCCCATCAACAGAGTCGGCGCGTGGCAAGCCAGTTCGACCATCTCGATTCCGCGGCGAATGTCGCCTTTGGCTTCGTCGTGAGTCTTACCGTGTTCGCGCGTCACCAGCCGGGCGAGTTCTTCAAAATGTTGTTCCAGCAAATGCGCGAACCGAAACATGACTCGCGCTCGTTCGACAACCGGTGTGTCTGCCCAATCCGGGAAAGCCGCTTTGGCAACCTGCACTGCGCGATCAACTTCGTGCGCATCACTGTCCGGTGTTTGAGCGATCAACTCTCCGCGCGAAGGGTTGTAAACCGGCATGAATTGCGTGGCGCTGGCGACCGTCAGATCGCCGCCGATGTAATTGTTACAAATTGTAGTCATTGTTTTACCTCTGTTTGAGAAGAAACTCTTCCAGCAAGTTCGCCGCCACCCGTGAGCGATAATCTGCCGTCGAGCGTAAGTCGTCAATCGGCTTCAACTCGTTGATCAACTCCGTTCGCGCGGCTTTAATGGTTGCTGGGATCGTCGCCGGATCAATCTGTTGACCTTTCAACGCGGCTTCGGTTTTCACGGCCCTGACCGGAGTCGCAGCTACGCTGCCGAAAGCCAGTCGAATGTCTTTGATCGTGCCGCCATCAGCTTGCGCCATCGCGGCGATGCAGACTTTGGAAATTGCCTGAGCCTTGCGCGTGCCGACTTTGCGTGAGTGTTGTCGCCAGCCTGCGGTCGTCCGAGGCAAATGAATTGCGCGGATCAATTCGTCTTCGCGCATCACCATGGTTTTGTAGCCGGTGTGGAAACCAACATAAGGCACGACTCGCGAACCGTTTGCCGAAATCAGCTCAAGCTCGGCTTCGTAAACCAGTAAGGCCGGGAGCGAATCAGCCGCCGGGGAAGCGTTGGCGATGTTGCCGCCAATCGTTCCGCGATTTTGAATGGCGACGGCACCGGTCAAGCTGGCGGCTTCGCCAAGCAGAGGAAACTCCGAGTGCAAAACCGTGTGCTGTTGAATCTGAGAATAAGTTGTCAGCGCACCAATCGAGATGTGGCTGTCTGAAACTTCAATGCCGCGCAGTTCCTGCAAGCTCCACAAACTGACGAATCGCGTGTGCGCTAACTTGCCCGCCTCCAGTAAAACCATCAGATCGGTTCCGCCAGCAAACGGACGCCAGACGCCGGGTTCATCGCCCAGCAAGCGCAAGGCTTCGTCCAGACTGGCCGGAGTTTTTAGTTCATAAGCTGGAAGATAGGCTCTCATAATGCGATGCGGCACAGCCCGCGTGAGCAAGCGGCTTGCCTGGAAAATGACCGCTTGCTTACGCGCGCGGTGCCGTAACCATTTGCTTGATGCGGGCGATGGCTTCCTGCAAGACTTCCATCGAAGTCGCATACGACAATCGAATGTAACCTTCGGCTCCGAATGCTCCGCCGTCAGTGCCGACGACTCCGTATTTCATCAACAGTTCGTCCGTCGCTTGCTTTGACGTAGCAAAGCCGCAGTTTTTCATCATGCCTTTGATGTTTGGGAAAGCGTAAAACGCGCCTTCTGGCTGGCTGCATTCAATGCCCGGAATTTCATTCAACGCCGGGATGAACCAATTGGCTCTGCGCTGGTATTCGGCCAGCATCTGTTTGACCGGTTCCTGAGATTCGGTCAGCGCAGCGATTCCGGCTTTTTGGGCAATTGACGCAGCCATCGTCGCCGACTGGCTTTGGATTTTTAGAACCTCGGTCACCCAATCTTTCGGCCCCAGCGTAAAGCCAACACGCCAGCCTGTCATGGCGTAAGTTTTAGACAGCGAACCGGCAATCATCACGCGCGAACGAAGCTCCGGCGGCAACGCGGCAGCGGAGTTGACACGGTGCGGGGCGTAAACGAATTGCAGGTAACATTCGTCTGAAATCACCCACATATTTCGTTCAACGCAAACTTCAATGATCTTTCGGAACTCCGCCGGATCAATCACTCGGCCAGTTGGGTTTGAAGGCGAATTTATAATCAGCAGTTTCGATTTCGGAGTTATAGCCGCTTTGACCATCTCGGCGGTCAGATGAAAGTCGGTGGCTTCGGTGTCAATCATGACGTTACGGCCTTCGGCAAAGTTGACGATCTGGGGAAAGGACACCCAGCAAGGTTTTTCCAACAGGACTTCGTCGCCGGGATTGATCAGCGAAACAACCCCGCTGAAAATCGCCTGCTTGCCGCCGACCGTGATGCAGCATTGATCCGGTGTGTAATCCGAACCGAAATTGGAATTGACGTAATCGCAGACCGCTTGGCGCAACTGAGGAATTCCAGCCGAAGTTGTGTACTTGGTGAAGTTGTCGTCCAGCGCGCGTTTGGCGGCGGATTTGATGTGTTCCGGCGTCGGAAAGTCCGGTTCGCCTACGCCCAGATCAATGACGGTTACGCCCTGCGCGCGCAGCTTATCCGCTGCTATCACGACGGCTGCCGTGGAAGAAAGGTGCGTGTTCAATGCCCGGTTGGAAGCCGGAAATGCTGTTGCGGGTTTTGCTGTTGAATTCATGTTTTGTAGAGGAAAAGCCCGCTTCCTACCGGTCGCGGTACTGATTCATTCGTTTAATTACAAGCTCAGGAACCAAGCCATCAATCGAACCGCCGAGGTTGAAAACCTCTTTGATCAAACTGGAACTGACATAACTGTTTTCTTCTGACGCCACCAGCAGAACGGTTTCGACATCGGGGTTCAGTCGCCGGTTCATCAGCACCATTGGCAATTCATATTCGTAATCCTTGATCGAACGCACGCCGCGAATGATGGCGTTGACTTCGCGTTGGCGGCAGTAATCCACCAACAAGCCTTCAAAGGTTTCAACCAACACATTTGCGAAACGCGGTTTCAAGACATCGTTCAGGATTTCGACGCGCTCCGGCACGGTGAACATCGGATTCTTTCCTGGGTTGATCAGCAACGCGACTATAACTTCGTCAAACAGCGCCGAAGCGCGCGAAATGATGTCCAGATGACCGTTGGTCAGTGGATCGAAAGTGCCGGGATAGATCGCTCGTAGCGCCATTTGAGAGTTCCTTATTTGCGGATTGATTGCCAGTCAGTTGGCGAGGCTGGATGGTAGCACGGTGATTCTTTCGGGCAAAAACTTCGATGTGATTATTTGACCGGCATTTTGGAAACTTGCCAGGCAACGATGGCAATGAAAACAATGGCCATGAAGACGACGAAAAAGACAAATCGGCTGGGCATCCAGTTGTGAGATTCGCCTTCGCCTGCTTCGGCCAACGCGCTTGGAAGCCTGAAGGCGGCGACGTCCTGGCGAATGATGCCGGAGTTGTTGTTGGCGAACTGGGAACTTTCTGGCAATTTCACCTGTTCGACGTAGTGTTTCGCGGAAAGATGGTTTTCGACGGTAAATGGAACCAGTTTGGCCAACCCGCCTTTGACAGCACGTTTTCGTTTTCTGAGCCAGTGTCTGGCCGTTTTGTTTCGCTTCATAGCCAGTTGATTTTGCGAAAGTAAAAGTAAAGTCCCACGCCGATGACCAACATTGAACTCAAGGCTCCGACATAACCGTAATGCGCGCCGAGTTCAGGCATAAACTGGAAGTTCATCCCGTAAATGCTGGAAACCAGAGTAATCGTCATCAGGATGGCCGAAATCGAAGTCAGTTGTTTCATGACTTTGTTCAAGCGATTGCCCGAAACTGACAGGTAGGCGTCCATCGTCGAGCCTACGATTTCGCGCAAGGTGTCAATTGATTCGACGACGCGGATCAAATGGTCGTAAACGTCTTGAAAGTACACCAGCGTTTCGCGTGAAAAGATCGGCTGTTCGCGTTTCAGCAGCGTGTTGAAAACTTCGCGCACAGGCGCAACCGTGCGGCGCATAAACAACAATTGTTTTTTGACGCGGAAAATTTCTTCCAGAGCTTCAGGGTGAAAATCGTCAAAGATTTGCTCTTCCATCTCTTCCAGCCGATCAGACAGCCTGTCCAGCAGTGACAGGTATTCGTCAACAATGTGATCAATCAGCAGGTAAGTGATGATGCCGGTTCGACGTTCGGCCAGGTCGGTCCAATTGCGCCAGTGTTTGCGCGCGTTTTCGATGGCACGAATCGGCTGGCTGTGAACGGTGACCAGATAGTTCGGCCCCAGAAAAATGTTCAGTTCGCAAAGTTCCAACTGGCAGTCTTCGTTCAAACTGGCTTCGTAAACGACGATGAAGTAATAGCCGGCGTATTCGTCAATTTTCGGACGTTGGTGCGGGTGGCGGCAATCTTCTATGGCCAAAGGGTGAAAGCCGAATTCGCGCGCCAGATCGTCGAAATCCTGGTCTTGAGGATCGCTTACATCAGCCCAGACAACGCTCAAAGGGTTTTGACAGAAATCACTGATATGGTCCGGGTTATCGGATTCGGTGAAGGTCAGCGAGGAGCGATCTAGGGCTAAAGTTGAGATCATTGTTGAGGCTTATCGTTTGTTTGCTGATTTTATGAATTTGCCTCCGCCCAGCAAATCGTCAACCGCGTGCAAGCGAATCTTTTTAACCTGGCCGATTTTTTCTTTTACCGATTCGCGGTAATCAAACGGCAGGCTGCGGCTGACAGCGTCCATGTTGCGCGACTGTTTGAAGATTGCCTGTTCCAGTTTCTTCAGGCAGTTGTTGCGGTCTTTGCTCTGTGCGTCTGGCAGTTTGCGAGTGTATTCGTCGGCATAAACAATGAGCGAAGCATATACATCAACGTCTTCAACAGCGGTTTGATATTGGCCAGACTGGACGTTTTTCATCGCACTGAGCATGCGTGCGTCTGAAACCTTTAGCGTAGCTTCGACGTGCGACTTCGGCTGGGTCTGTTTGATGATGCTTTGGACTTCGTTTTCGCTAAGCTGTTTGGGCAGGGCGTTGTCACCCGGTTTTTGTGTCTGACCAAGTGAAAAGACGGAAAACGACGCAAGCGCGAAAACCGTCAACAAAATGGAGATCGTTTTTGACTGCATAACAATTTCTTCTGGTTGGCAAACTGACTTTAGAAAAGGGACAACGACAAAATAACATTGCCATTGCCCTGCTGCCAGCCGTTATTTGTTCGCCTGGGTTTCAGCCAGATCGCCGATGAACGGCAGCTTGAACATTTCGCCTTTGTAAGCCTGAAACATTGACCAGCCTGTCCCGGCCAGCCAGATCAGCGAATGCAGGTTAGACAAAGTTCGCTCTATTCGCCACGGTAGCGCAATGCCCAAAATGTTAATTGCAATGCTCAGGGCAAACAATGCGATGGCAAAGAAGATCGTCTGATAGGCGTGAAACTTGACGAAGCGATCTTTGTTGTAAGGCGGCAGCACCAAAAATAAAATACCTGTCACGAACGACAACGGGTAACACAGCGCACCAGCGACGTTCGGTTTCAGGTCCCCGCCAGTGGTTTGCTGCCGATAAGGCGGTTGGTAAGGCATTTGCTGCGAAGGCTGGCCGTAACCCGGTTGCTGATACTGCTGTTGGTAGTTCGGCGG
>JAGNMH010000225.1 GCA_017991275.1 Acidobacteriota bacterium | reverse complement strand
CTTTCGGAGTGATCGGGTATTCGCCCGTCAGGCAGACGACCTCAACCGTCTTAATGTCCATTTCGTAAACGCCGGGCTTTTTCGGATGCTCGCGCGGAGTGCCTGTGACAATGATCGAAGATTCCTGAGTCACCTTTTCAGTACTTTCCCAGGTTTCGTCGGTGACATCTTTTTTCGACACGACTCCCTGAATGATGCCGGAACCGTCGCGGACTTCCAGAAAGCCGAGCTTGCCGCTGGAACGTTTGTTGTACAGCCAGCCTTTGATGGTGACTTCTTCGCCAAGGTGTTTTGAAATGTCAGAGATGTATGTTTGCGTCATAATTGCCAACTATCCTTTTTACCTAAAGCCTCTAAATCCTTTAGTGTTCGCCCATCTTCGTCTTTCCATTGAATAAGACCATTGGCGCCACCTCCATGTACAACGGAGGCGGCGGCACTTGGGCTGGTGAATTCGATATCTTTTGTAAAGGTTAAATGATCATTGCGCCCAATTAAACTTCCATCGGCAATTAGAGATTTCCTCAGCGATACAACGTAAGGGTGTTGCCTTTCGGCAGACGGGCGATCGTTAAGAACCGCTTGAGAACCTCTATGAATTACAAAACCATTGGGCACAACTTGGCCTTTAGCAATTAGCCCTTTAATTTCACATGTCAAAATTCCTAATTCACCTTGTGTATCGCTCTTTGACGTAACTATAGGAATGAGCAAATCCGAACCAAGTACTGGCAATAATTGGTGTATGCGTTCCAAAAAAGCTTCCATGTCTGCTCGATCTGACTCTGGTAATTTGGCTCCGCTATTTTTGCTATTCGTAAGAGCGGTTCTGCCTGCACTATTAGCTTGCTCAATCAATCTGCCTTCGAGGTACTTTACATGCGATTTGGTTAAGTTCTCGTCTTTGCTTACAAACAAAAACACGTTATTCCAAAACTCACGCCCCTGATGTTGCTTAAGACGGTCTCGAATGACTTCCGCTTCGCCAATGTAAGCCTCAGCCTTTCCACTGTCTGGATTTATGCCTGTAAGAATGTAAATGCCAGTTTGCTTCGTCTCTTCACGCTGAAAAAGTGCATCCAAGTCAGTCCTCGGAGCCGCAACAGCCTTTCCAGTCCAATTCATAATTTCAGCGATGCGCAGCCCCTTAGCATCGCCATCAGGCAAAAACATTTTGATCGTTGCTGCTGGCATATAAACAACAACTCCTATGACGCTATCTCAAGAGCGTTTCGTAGCGCCTGGTAATTTTTCATTCCAGGCTTGCTCATCGCTCGCAACACCGTTGCCGCCGCTGGAACAATATATTTTTCGTAAACCACTCCGCGACCGACGACGGAGGTTTGATACGAGAAAGTGCCCATTGCTTTCAGTTGCCGTTGAATGGTCATCAGGTTGAACTCGTAACGAAAATCATCGGGTTCGATTTTCGGCAAGCCAACCTTTTCGCGCAAGCTGAGGAAAAAATCCTGCCGTTCCAAAACCCAGTCTTCGTCCACGGGTTGCAACCGGCGTTCAACCAGCAGCGGAACCAGATCATACGTTGCCGGTCCCATTCGCGCATCCTGATGGTCAATGATTCTAAGTTCGCCTCTGTCGTCCACCATCAAATTCATCGCGTGATAATCGCGGTGAGTCAACGTGCGCGGGCGTGCGCTCAATTCAGCAGCGATGGATTGCAAATCGCGCTTGATCGCTTCGGCTTCCTCGTCGGCAAATTGATGCTGGCGATAGCTGCCAAAGAAATGATCGAAGAAGTAATTCAGCTCCCACGATAATTTATCTTCGTCAAAAGCCAGGTGACTGGCGACGGAATTCATTGTGTAAGCCGATACCGTTGCCGCTTGGATTCTGGCAATCAGCTCAATCGAACGTCGCAGCATTTCTTCGGCTCCGGCGGCGTCGCCACGTTCATCAGCCTCGCTTATCCATTGTGCCAGACTGACATCGCCCAGGTCTTCCTGCAGAATGATGCCTTCTGTTCCGGCGACATCAATTATTTTCGGCACAGGCAGGTTGGCTTGTTCAAACAGCCTGGTCAGGTCAAGAAACGAGTTGTCGTTCGGATTAAACGGCGACGGATACAGGCTGACGATCAATGTTTCCTGTGGACGAGCAGCGACGGCAATCCGGTAATACTTTCGCGCAGAAGCGTCCGGCGTCAGCGGCTGGAAAAGAATTTCGCTGATTGGCAGGTCGAAATGGCGAGCAGCGAAAATAACTACGCGCTTTTCGCTCAGTCCCCCGGTTGTTTTGGCCATTTCGCCCGGCAGCATTTCTGGTGCAGAGATGATGTTAGTTTGGGCAACTGTCATATTTTTAGGTCAGTCCTATTGGCGGGCATGTCGTTTTCAGTTAAGGGGTAGGCGCAGCAAAACGATTTCAAATCCTGTGAGTGCCCGCAAAATCAAATGTAAAACGATGGCGGATGGTAACATCAGCCAAATTTCACGACAAGATTCTTGCCAACGACTTCTGATGGCAAAGCCTTTTCCGGTCGTTCAGTTCCGGCGGCCGGGTCGGCGCGAACGATGATCGAACGATTGAATTCTGTTCCGGCAGGAATTGTCACGTCATCGCCGACGACGCAATCCGTCAGCCGAGCGCCGCTTTCTACTCGAACACCTTTCCATAAAACCGACCGGGCAATTTGTGCGCTGGCGTCAATCTGACAGTCTTCACCCATTACAACGTCGCGGCCTTCTCGGTTGAGAAATTCCAGGCTGATTTCCAGATAACGCGGCAAGGTGCTGAGTTCAAACCATGACCCTTCGTCGGCGATGTGAGCCGCGATAACTTTGCCGTCGGCCATCGCTGGCGGGTAAACGTCTCTGACCGAATCTGAAAAAACTCCGCGCGGGATGTAATCTAAAATCTCCGGCTGTAAGACGTGAATGCCTGTAAACATCATCGGAGATTGAGGATTGAGGATTGCGGATTGCGGATTGTCGGGTGAAGGGAAGCCTGCGAATTCTGCGATGCGACCGTCTTCGGTGATTTTGACTTCGCTGAAACGTTCACGCTTGGCGTTGGGTTTCAGCACCAAAGTCGCCAGTGCCTGTTTTTGCCTGTGAGTTTCTAACGCCTTTGCCAGATCAATATCTGTGATGATTTTGCCGTTGACGACAACAAAGGTTTCCTTGTCCAGTTGGTCGCGGACGTTATCCAGCGCGCCTGAGGTTCCCAGAATTTCAGGCTCCTCGACAGAGTAATGAATCCGCACGCCGAACCGCGAACCGTCGCCTATCTGTTGGCGAACCGAATCCGGTTCGTGATGAAGATTGATGATGATGTCTTCAAAACCGTATCGGCGCAGGTAATCAATCGTGAAACCAATCAACGGGCGGTTCAAAAACGGAATTGCGGGTTTGGTGCGACCAATTGTCAGTGGCCACAATCGCGTGCCGAAACCGGCAGCCAGAATCATCGCCTTCATCGTTTTCCCTTTCGTCAAAAAATCATGTCTGCGAATGGTTTACCTTGCCGTTCGCATTCGGCTGCTTGCAGAGCCAGATAACTTTCCAATACATACGCTTCACGGTTGATGCCGAGCAGTTTTACCGCTTCGGCAATTGCGGCTTCTTCTCCTTCCAGTTCGACGAAATTACCGATTGGAGTTTCATCCAACATCACGTGCAGATGGTCGCCGCTGGGCAGCGTCGCCAAATAAATCGTTCGATGCTTTTGATAGCGGAACCATTTTTCGTAACCCAGCCGTTCAAAGACAGCCAGAGCATTGTTCGGATCATCAAGCGCCGTTTCGATTTCAAGCCGTTGTTTGAATTGCGAAGCCGGGGCGTCAGGAGCAGATTTTTCCTTGTAAGTCAGCGAGCCGGTTTCGCCAGATTGCCGCACGCGCAAAATCGCCAGCTTTTGGCCAAGCTGTTTTTCCTTCGTGTCCAGCAACCAGTTGTCTTCAAAATGGCGATGAGTTTCAGGTTTCAAAACCAAGCCGGCTGCAATCAACGGCTCGACGCTGTTGAATCGAAGTTTTACTTCGATTTCGTGCGTGGAAATTTCAGATTTGGAACTTGAAATTTGAGATTTAATCATCGCCATCAGAACCAAGACTTGCCGAGCGAGTAGGAAAATCCGCAATCAGAAATCCGCATTCCGCAATCAAGCGGCTCCTGCCAACTGTTCTGGAACCAGATCAAAAGTGCCTGGCGAAACTTTGCGGAATCGTTTGCTGCGGCTCAAGGAAACGGCAAGCGTAATTAGTTGGTGCTGGCCACGAAATTCAAAACCTCCGTCGGCCATGCGGCGGTAAATTTCGCTGACGTGCAGTGGTCCGTCGGCTTCGCGCAAAACTATGGTTGCCGCCTGAGGGATACGGAAATCCGTAAAGCGCACGTTGCTGGATTTTTCGGATTGTTCCAACTTGGCGACTTCTGCTTCGATGTCGTCTTCAACCGAAGACCGGAAATCTGTAAATCCTGGCTTGGAAAAGCGGGATGCGGTTTGGTAATCGAACGGCAGACCTGACGTTCGAGTCGAAGAAGATTGTTTGTCTTGTTTATTGGGTGGAAGCAGCATTCGCAGCAATGCAGTCTCATTCCGCTCAATCATGTCGTCAAGCTCCGTGAGTTGCGAGCGTAACGAAGCCGACTCCATTTCCAGATCGGCAAGTTTGAGTTGGATTTTTCGCTTCGCTTCACGGTATTCGCTTAGCGATCGTTGAAGCGCTGCCAATGCTGCATCGTTCATAAAAATTTTTGAGTTTTGGATTTTGAATTTTGGATTGAAACTGCTTTTTCACATCTTTGCCTTTTGTTTCTCAATCAAGAATCCAAAATCAAAAATCCAACATTATCTATCGCGTTCGATGATGTATTGCGCGATTTCAGTCAACGCTCGCCGATATTGATTGTCCGGGAAAATTTTCAGGACTTCCTGAGCGCGAGCAGCATAAGAATAGGCTTCCTCACGAGCTTTTTCCAATTCTCCGAATTCGGCCAGGATGGCCAGAACTTCACGCGCACGTGTGGTTTCGCCTGGCGGTTCTTCCATCGCGGCACGAACCTGAGGGAAAAATTGCGGATGCGAACGTAGCAAACGAATTAAGGGGAGAGTTACTTTGCCTTCGCGCAAATCGCTGAGAACGGGTTTGCCCAGTTTTTCTATGTTCGAAGTGAAATCCAGCAGATCGTCAACCAACTGAAAAGCGATGCCCAGATTCAATCCGTAATCGGCCAGAGCGCGGCATTGTTCCGGCGTGGCTCCGCGCAGGATTGCGCCGACCTTGCAACTGGCGCTGAACAGATAGGCTGTCTTCCTTATGACAATTTCCAGGTGCTGTTCTTCGGTGATTCGCGTGTTGCCAATCAGCGTCAATTGAATCAACTCGCCTTCGGTCATCTTGCGCGTGGCTTCTGTTAGCGCATCCAGCAGGTCAAGATTGCGTTGCTGCAAAGCGGTTTCAAAAGCCGTCATGTACAGCCAATCGCCCATCAGCACGGCGATTTCGTTGCTCCATTGCGAAGAAACCGCGCGGCGGCCCCGACGCATTTCGGCTCCGTCAATCACATCGTCGTGAACCAGAGTCGCAGTGTGCAGAAACTCCATCACCGCAGCCATCTTGATGACGGAATCGTCAACCTCTTCGCCAAAAACTTTTGCGGCCAGAACGACCAATGCCGGTCGGACTCGCTTACCACCGGTCTGATGCAGGTAACGTCCAATGTGAGCGATAATTTGGATGTTAGAACGAGCTTGTCTCTCGAACTCTTCCTCAAATCGCTGCATATCGCGGGCAATCAAACCGAAGATTCGCCCGGCGGTGGTTGCTTCGCGTGTAGAGGATGCTGAAACGGGAGTTGCCATAATTTTGAGCGCTGAGGGGTGAGTTCTGAGAAATGCATCTGCGGCTCAATCCTCAGCACTCAATACCAAGCACTTTCCTAATTCGATCTGTAATTTGTGAACTGCATGTCAATGCCGAAATCCTGCGAGCGCAGAGCGGCAATGACTTCCTGCAAAATGTCGCGGTCGCGCCCGGATATGCGAACCAAATCGCCCTGGATCGAAGCCTGCACTTTCAATTTTGTGTCTTTTATGTACTTAACGATTTCCTTGGCTTTATCCTGCGGAATGCCTTGCTGCAAAGTGATTTTCTGACGAACCGTGCCACCCAGCGCCTTTTCTATTTTGCCGTAAGTCAGCCCTTTCAACGGCACGCCGCGTTTGACGAATTTGGTTTGCAGAATATCGTTTAAGCTGGACAGCTTGTAATCATCATCGGAAGTCAAAACGAGCGCCTCGTTGCCTTCCAACTCGATGTTGCTTTTGCTGCCTTTGAAATCGAAACGAGTTTGCACCTCTTTCATCGCCTGATTGACGGCGTTGACGACTTCGGTGTGCTCAATTTGGGAAACGATGTCGAATGTATTTTGCTGCGCCATAGTTCACAAACCTGGTCAGAGCCGTTTATCGTGCAGTCTGCCTAACGTGGAATCTTCACAACTGCTACGGACTTGGTTCAACGCTGTTTGCGCTTATCTCGTCTACGGAATCTGTGTAAGGTAGGGATGAAGTTGTAACCCGTTGCCAAATCCATTGTCAATGTGCAGAAAATTTAAGACAAACCAAACAGCCGCCGAAAATTACCGCTGGTTACGCTGGCGATTTCCTCGACAGCTACCTGTTTAAGCTCTGCCAGTTTCTTTGCCGTTTCAATGACAAAAGCCGGTTCGTTGCGTTTTCCCCTGTACGGAACCGGAGCCAAAAACGGGCAATCGGTTTCTATAAGCAATCGCTGCATTGGCACTGATCGCGCCACGCTACGAAGCTCTTCAGCGGTTTTGAAAGTCAGAACGCCGGAAAACGAAATATGAAAACCCATCTCAACGGCGGCATCGGCCAGCATTTGAGTTCCAGTGAAACAGTGAATGATGCCTCCGATTTCAGCCCCTCCTTTTTCAAACCAGCTTTTGCGTAAGATGGCAATCGTGTCTTCGTCAGCGTCCCGCGTGTGAATGATAACCGGCAAGCGGCGTTCAAGAGCCAATTCCAATTGCCGCCGAAAAACCGTCTGCTGCACTTCGCGCGGGCTGTTGTCGTAGTAATAATCCAAACCGATTTCGCCCCAGCCAATAACTTTCTTATGACGACTGCATTCCAGCAAAGTCTGTTCAAGCTCCTCGTCATACAAACTGGCTTCGTGCGGATGCAGCCCAACGGCGGCATAAATGAAATCGTGCTCTTCAGCCAGTCGCAACCCCGGCGCAAGCGAGCCTTTGCCTACATCGCTGCCCGCAATTTCCAGCATCAACTCGACGCCAGCCGAGCGAGCGCGATCAATCACCTCCGCGCGGTCGGCGTCGTAGTTGGAAACATCCAAATGAGCATGGGAATCAATGAACATCAGATTTTGACCACCAACTTGCCGATGTTCGTTCCCTCAAACAATTTATTCAGGGCCATCGGCGCGCCGCTCAAACCGTCAATTTCATCTATGCGATATTTGATTTTGCCTTCCATCAACCATTTGCCCAGTTCTGTCATGCACTCCATCGCGCGCGGAGCGTAATCCAGAACGATAAAACCTTCGACGCGGGCACGCTGAATCAGAATGTTGGCGAAGTTGTACGGCCCAGGCACAGGCGTGGTCGCGTTGTAACCGGAAATCAATCCGCACAGCGCAATGCGCGCGCGCAAGTTTATCTGAGCCAAGACGGCATCCATGATTTCTCCGCCTACGTTTTCAAAATCTATGTCAATGCCATTGGGGCAATGCTTTTTCAAAGCCTCCGACACATTCTCGGTTTTGTAATTGATCGCGGCGTCAAAACCGAGTTCATCAACGATCCATTTGCATTTGTCGTCGGCTCCGGCAATTCCAACAACTCGGCAGCCTTTTATTTTCCCTATCTGGCCAACCAGCGAACCGACAGCTCCGGCGGCGGCAGAAACCACCAAAGTTTCTCCCGGCTTTGGCTGACCAATGTCCAGCAAACCAAAGTAAGCGGTCATACCGATGTGACCGAACAAACCAAAATGAG
>JAGNMH010000224.1 GCA_017991275.1 Acidobacteriota bacterium | reverse complement strand
CGAAACCTGGAACCGCGTATTGCTGATTTTTATCAATCTGTTTTCCGGTTGGCAGCCGCCACGTTTTCCTGCCCCGGTTGATCGTCAAGCAACAATTCCTTACGGAGTGGCGATCACCGTCGGAACGCTGATTTCGCTGACGATGTTTCGCCATTGAGCGGCTCAATAGGCAAACCAGAACTGAGAAAGCGTATTTATGAAGAACAAAGGCTTAATTTTAGTCCTGTCGGGAGCAGTAGTTTTCGGATTGATCGCCGCCGTATCGGTCAGCAAATTCCTGACCGGCGCAAAAGGCAGTCAGAACATGCATACCGTGGTGGTTGCCAAAATTGAAATCCCACATGGAGCCAAGATCACCGCCGAACAATTAACCACGGTGCAGCTTCCTAGTAATGCGACTCCGGTGGGGACTTTTGACGCTTACGAAAAAGTGGTCGGGCGCATTTCCATCACCAGAATCATGCAATATGAACCGATCATTGATACTCGGTTGGCTCAGGATGGTTCGTCAGCCGGATTGTCGGCGCTGATTCCCGAAGGTTACAGGGCAATGACTGTGAAGGTGGACGACGAAGCCGGGCTGGCGGGTTTTCTGATGCCCGGAACTCTGGTTGATGTGCTGGCGGTCATCACTCCGGATCAAGGACAGAACCCAATCTCCAAAATCGTTCTGCAAAACATCAAGGTGCTGGCCAGCGGAGCCAACATTGATGAGCCGAAAGACAAGCGCGAAGCCGAAACCGTCAAGACCGTGACTTTGCAGGTAACGCCACAGCAGGCTGAAAAGCTGGTGCTTTCTTCGGCTGAAGGTCGTTTGCGACTGGCATTACGTAATTCAACGGATCAAGGCGACCAGCCGACTCCGGGCGCAAACAAGCGCACTTTACTGACGGGTGAAAGCGCCATGCCGGTTCCAGACCTGACTATTCCAGCCAGTGAGCGACCTCGAGTTCAACCGATTCGCCGCCCCAAAGCCGCCGCAATGGTCAGCTTAATTGAAAAGATGAATCCGGCCCCGCCGCCTGCCCCAACGCCTGTGCCCCGCGTAATGGTCGAAGTTTTCGAAGCGGGAAAAAAACGCACAGTCGAATTCCCAAAATAAAGCAATTTACAAAAAAAGTGGTGATGCCATGTTTACTCTCAGTCCAATTCTAACGGCCGCTGGAAAAACATTGTTGGTGGCTTTATTCGCGCTGACCGCCTTGTTTCAGAAAGCGTGGGCACAGGAAACTTCGATTCAGGCTTCGTTTGCCACGGCAACCAAAGAGCCGATTCGTATCAATCTGTTGACCGGCCAATCCTGTTTGATCCTCTTCGACAAACCATTCGGTCGCCTTTCGGTCTCGAACCCGGAACCAGCCGAGACCATTCCGGTGGCGGCAAACCAATTGGTAGTCAATGGCAAAGTTTTGGGACGTTCACGGCTGATAGTCTGGTCGAATCAGGACAGCCAGTTTCTGTTCTTCGACATTGATGTGCGCGCCAACCTGGAACAGATTGACGCTCAAGTAAGAGCGCTTTTCCCAAAGGAAGATGTGCGACTGAGCCAGGCAAACGGCGCGGTGGTCATTTCAGGCAAGGTTTCCGCTGAAATCGCCAAGCAGGTCGAAAACGTAGTCCAGGCTGGTGGTTTCAAAACCGTCAACCTGTTTGAGCTGCCCGTCCAAAACGTCTCGCAAATCCAGTTGCAGGTAAAAGTCGCCGAAGTCAGCCGTAACAAACTGATGGAACTGGCGGCCAGTCCTGTTGTTCAGACTCGGCCAGGGGAAGGCGCTTACACCAACACAGGGCTTGGTCCCTGGGCATTGAACAAGGTCGAAGAGGGCAGCGTGTTCGGGGCAGTATCCAGCACATTGAATGTTTTCCTGATGAGCAACAACGCCTTTATGTTCATTCGCGCCTTGCAAAATCAGGGAGCTTTACGAGGTTTGGCCGAACCGAACCTGATAGCAATGAACGGCCAGCAAGCCAGCTTTTTGGCCGGCGGCGAAATTCCAATCCCCATTGTGCAGGGCGGAACCAGCCAGGCCACAGTCACCATTTTGTTCAAAGAGTATGGCGTTCGTCTGAACTTCAAACCTACGATCATTGACGAACAACACATACGGCTGGAACTGGAACCCGAAGTTTCGACCCTGGATTACAGCAACGCCATACGGCTGGGCGGTTTTCTGATTCCGGCGCTTAGAGTTCGTCGCGCCAAAACCGGAGTCGAACTGCAGGATGGCCAGTCTTTCGGCATCGCCGGATTGCTGGACAACAACGAACTGAAATCGCTGTCGAAAATCCCGCTGATCGGCGATGTGCCTATTCTTGGCAACCTATTCAAATCGAAGTCTTTCCAGCGCAACGAAACCGAACTGGTTTTCATCGTCACCGCCAAAATGGTTCAGCCGTTGAACCCGGATTCAATACCGAAAATGCGCGGAATAGATGGATTGAAGGGCGATTCTCCGCTCGGTGTTGATTTGTCCAGCCAGGCATCCACTTCGGTGAACTCAAAGAAAATCGAGCAGTCAGAAATCAAAACCGTTCCGGTTTTTGAGCAAACCGATAGCCAAACCGTTCCCGTTGAAGAATCGCCGACTCAGACAACTGAGCCTCTTAAATCACTTCCACCCATGCCGGCTCTGCCAACTGCGCCAGCGGGGGTCAAGGCTTTGGTGTGGAGAATTTGGCTGCCCGGTTCGCCAATCCTGACAGCCCAGAGGTCAAACTGACATGGACAAACGAATCCAAAACCGAAAACAACGCGGCGAACGCGGTTCAATCCTGGGCGTGGCAACGATTGGCATGCTGGCGTTTCTGTTGGCTGTCGGGCTTTGCGTAGACATCAGCCATCTTTACCTGATTAGCTCAGAGCTTCAGAACGCGGCTGACGCGGCGGCGCTGGCCGGGGCTTCGGCCATCAACTCCAGCGCAGCCGGAATCGAGGACGCCACCGACCGTGCCGTGGCGGCGATGAATAATTACGAGTTCAACGGCACAGGAGTCACCATCGCGCGCAGCAACGTGCGTTTCGCCGTCAATCTGTCGTCCTTCGACGGCGGCGGAACGGGTATGAGCGAAGCAGACGCCATGGCCAGTCCGACCAACATCCGATTCATACAGGTCACAGTTCCACCAAAATCCATCACGATCTTTTTCGCAGGCATGGCCATGGGCGGCAGCACATTCGACATGTCGCGCAAAGCTGTCGCCGGTCAATCGGTGGCGATCAATTCGTATTGCGGTATTGCTCCGCTTTCGGTCGTTCAGGATGACGTGTCAGGCGCTCCGTTGAATCCTGAGCCAGGTTGCCCAAATCAAACGACCTTTACCGAAGGCTGCACTTACACAATTCGCCTGCCTTCAAACGGAAATGGCGGCGGTAATGGGAACGGAAACGGAAACGGTAATGGGAACGGAAACGGTAATGGAAATGGGAACAATGGCGGCAGCGTGTCATCAGGCAATTACTTGATTCTGGCAATTGGTAACGACACGGGAGGCGCGGATGTCAGACAGCGATTGTCGTTAATCAGCGGCAGTTGTTACAGCATCGGTCAATGCGTTTCAACGGAACCGGGCATGACCGCAGGGCCGGTGAAGCAAGGCATCAACACACGCTTTGACGATTACCAGGGTGGCGGAACCGATCCTGCGACAGCTCCGCCAGATACGAACATCAAGGCCAATATCACTTATACCCAATACATGAGCCAGCTTGGCGCGAACACGGTCGCGCCAACCCATACCGGAATCGCCAATCGTCGCGTGCTGCTGATACCGATCATCAACAAAAGCCAGTACGACCAGGGACGTAATGAAGTATGCGTCAGCAAAATCGGCGCATTTTTTCTGAAAGACCCGGTTCCGAACGGCAACGGCGGAGACATACGCGCGGAATATGTGGGCAGCAGAATCACGCTCGGCGATGGTGGCTTCAACCCCGGCGGAGCTCCGGGAAATCCGCAGTTGACCGTCGCCGTGCTTTACAAATAAGGAAAGCCATCGTGTTTGAACCAAAAGTCAAAAGCAGACCTGACTGGAACAAGCGCAACTCGACGGAGCGCGGCGCGCAATTGGTCGAACTGGCGATTGTATTGCCGATCTTTTTGTTGTTGTTGGCAGCGACGGCGGAATTCGGCAATTACTTTTACACTTACGTCACATTGACCAGGGCCACTCGCATTGCCGCCCGGCACTTAAGCGCGCGCCCTTACACGGCTGAGGAGAAAACTGTCGCCAAGAATCTGGCAGTCTGCGGCAGCACGGCTTCCTGTTCATCCGGGACGGCGATTCTGACCGGGCTGACAACCAGCAATGTGCAAATCACGAACACCGGCAATAACACTTTGCCGACGACGGTTAAGGTGCAGATCATTAATTACACGTATACGCCTGTCTTCGATCTGAGCAGATTCGTGGGCGGGGCAACCTGGAGCAATGTCGCCGCAGCGCCCAGCACGACCATGCGCTATATGCTGTGGAGATGAATCTTTGCAGACAAAGGAAAAGGTGATGAATTTCAAAAGACGGACAAACTCAAATCAGCGCGGAGCGACTTTGGTCGAAATGGCCATTGCCGGCAGCGTCTTTTTGACGGTTGTTTTTGCCCTGCTGGAATTCAGCCGATTGCTTTGGACGCACAACGCGCTGGCCGATGCCGCTCGTCAGGGAGCGCGTTATGCCGCCATCAGCACTCAAAATACCGCCAACGTGCAGAACATGGTTGTTTTCGGCGCGACGAATCCGGCAGTTGGCGCAAAGCCTGTAGTTTACGGTCTGACAACCGGGCACGTCGTCGTCTCGTATTCCGGCTTTGGAGTTAAACAAGGCTCCGTCACCGTTCGCGTCACAGGTTATCAATTCAGTTTCATCGTGCCGATCATCGGAACGACGATGACCTTGCCCGATTACAAGGCCACATTAACTGGAGAAAGCGCCGGTTATGTGCCACCGACGATTTAGCCGTGTCAGTAGCCCGCGCGTGAGCAAGGGTGCTCAAGCCCCCTTTCACAGTCTGGCTACTGACACTTTTTGAAGCCATGAAACGACAAATAACAGCAGTAATTTTTTCCTCCGGCCCTGAAAGCGAAACCGAGTTGCGCAATGCGCTGAAAAACGATCAGCGCGTTCGAGTGGTCGCGTGCAGCGATCAAATGGAACAGGCTTATGCCGAAGTGGTTCATTGGCATCCGTCAGCCGTGATTATTGCTCTGAACGGAAAGCCGGAAACCGGCTGGATGTTGTGCAGGCAGATCAATGCAGTTTGCCCTGAAACCGTAGTCATTTGCGCTTCGCGCGATTCTTCGCCGGACGTCATTCTTGAAAGTTTGCGCGCCGGTTCGGGTGAGTTTCTGCGACTGCCGGTTATCACAGAAGAATTGTTCAAAGTCTTCGACCGAGTCACGGAACTCAACGCCGGTTCGGCTCAAAGCGTCAAAAAACAAGGTAGGATCGTTTCCGTTTTTTCCAACAAAGGCGGCTGCGGAACTTCGTTCATCGCCGCCAACCTGGCCGTCACACTTGGCGCGCCGACACTGTTGATTGATCTGAATCTGCATTCGGGTTGTCAGGATTTGATGTTCGGCATCAAGCCAAAGTATTCGGTTGTTGATTTGGCGGAAAACCGCGAACGCCTGGACGATCAACTGTTAAACAGTTACCTGGTTCAGTATTCGCCCAACCTGTCTTTGCTGGCGGCTCCGCGCGACATTGAAGAAGCCGACAGATTACACCCCGAACCTTTAATGGATGTTATTAGCGCGCTGCGCGCCAAGTTCGAATATCTGGTGATTGACCTGCCCCACACCTTCGACCCGTTGACCATCGGCGCGCTGGATTTCGCCGACGACGTTTTGCTGGTGCTGACGCTGGATATTTTGGCGTCCAGAGCTGCACAACGCGCACTGACGATTTTTTACCGGCTGGGTTATTCGCGCCAGAAAGTACGCTTGATTCTGAACCGTTGGAGCAAACAAAGCGACCTGGAGTTGAGTCACGTCGAACGCTTTCTGGGCGAACGCATCGCCTGTTTTGTTTCTGAAGACGCCCGCTCGGTGATTCAGTCAATCAATTACGGCCAGCCGTTGGCGACCACAGAATCCACAACTCCGATCGCAACTGAGTTCAAAAAGCTGGCGGCGATTTGCGGCGCAAGTTCGGAAAAGACGATTCCCGCTCCGCGTAAAACTCTGCTGGGTTCCATCTTCAAGCGACAGACCGGGGCTTTGGAATCGGCAAACGACGCAACGCAAACAGAACGAATGGCACGAAGCCAGGATCGGTAATGAGACTTCGACATGAACCTGAGTCAAAGATTAACAAAAGACCCGACAGTGAACGGCGCTCAGCGCGTAACCGCCGATTCCGGCGCGTTGAACGGTCAGCACTACCTTCCTGAAATGAAGGCGCGGTTGCATCGCATGCTGATTGACCGCATGGATTTGACCAAGCTCAATCTGTTGACTCCTCAGCAAACCCAAGCCGAGGTCGCGCGGCTGGCCAAAGAACTGCTGGCGACGGAAGAGACTCCGCTGTCGAATGCCGAACGTGAACGCCTGGTTGAAGAAGTCCGCCACGAATTGTTCGGGCTGGGGCCGCTGGAACCATTGCTGGCCGATCCGACGATCTCCGACATTCTGGTCAATTCGCCGTACAAGATTTACATCGAACGCGGGGGCAAGCTGGAACGTGTCGGCATCACGTTCAACGACAACGATCACGTCATGCGCGTCATAGAGCGAATCGTTTCCACCATAGGCAGGCGTATTGACGAATCTTCGCCAATGGTTGACGCCAGATTGCCCGACGGTTCGCGCGTCAACGCGGTGATTCCGCCTGTCTCTCTGGACGGCCCCGCGCTTTCCATTCGCCGATTCGGGGCCGAGCCGCTGCGCATGCACAAATTGATCGGGATCGGCGCGCTGACTCCGGCAATGGCTGAAATGTTGAGCCTGTGCGTTCGCGCGCGAATGAACATTCTGATTTCAGGCGGAACCGGCGCAGGCAAAACAACCATGCTCAACGCGCTGTCGGCTTTCATCCCGGAAGACGAACGCATCATCACCATCGAAGATTCCGCCGAACTGCTGCTGCAACAACCGCACGTGCTGAGGATGGAAACACGACCGCGCAACATCGAAGGCAAAGGCGAAATCACCCAACGCGATCTGGTCAAAAACGCGCTTCGTATGCGTCCCGACCGAATCGTCGTCGGCGAAGTTCGCGGCGAAGAGGCGATTGACATGCTTCAAGCCATCAACACCGGCCACGACGGCAGTTTGACAACCATTCACGCCAACACGGCGCGCGATGCTCTGACGCGCATTTCAACAATGATTCAGATGGCAGGAATGCGACTGACCGCCGGAGCCATCAATCAACAAATCGCTTCGGCAGTCCACCTGGTGATTCAGGTTGCTCGAATGAGCGACGGCACGCGCCGCATAACTTCGATTTGCGAACTCAATGGAATCAAACGCAAAGAATTGGCTTTGCAGGAAATCGTCAGCTACGAACGGCTGGGCATTGACGCCGACGGACGTGTCATTGGTCGTTTTCGCACAGCAACCAACCAGCCAAAACTGGCGGAACGTCTGGAAGTTTGCGGATTAAAACTCCCGGCGTCGCTATTTGAAAACTTATCTCAGGAGGTAACCGAACAATGATTGCGCTGGCAATTTTGATTTTGTACGTCTCCGCTCTGGCGTACTTACTGACCGCTTTTGTCATTCACATCCTGTTCGACCAAAGGTAAAAATTATGGCTTCGTTTTATGTCTTCCTGACATGTCTTTTGGCAACTTACGGCGTTTATCTGGTGGCGACCCGCAAGACAGCGGCGCAACGGCTTCAAATGCGACAGCGCCTGGCCGAAGTTCTGGTCTATTCATCCGGTGTTCAAGAGGCTGAATTCAAACTGGCTCGCGAAGAGCTGATGAGCGAAATCCCTGTCTTCAACCGCTGGCTGGTCAAAGCCCAGGCTGCGACTCAGCTCAAGCGGATAATTGACCAGGCGGATT
>JAGNMH010000223.1 GCA_017991275.1 Acidobacteriota bacterium | reverse complement strand
AAAACTGCCGGTTTTCATCGAAGTCAACCTGGGCAATGAGCAATCAAAAACTGGGGCTACGCCGGACGAAGTTTTGCCTCTATGTAAACAAGTCGCTAAACTCGCCAACCTGGAACTTAAAGGATTGATGGCCGTGCCGCCGTTTTTTGACGACGCTGAACAAGCCAGGCCTTACTTTCGCCGATTACGAACTTTGCGCGATCAGGCTCAACTGAAGGAACTTTCGATGGGCATGAGCAATGATTTTGAAGTTGCCATCGAAGAAGGCGCAACACTTGTTCGCATAGGCACGGCATTGTTCGGCGCGCGCGCCTGACTGGCTTTCCATTCATCGGGGCAATCTATGCAAATTCTTCTGTTGGCTTCTGCCGGACTGTCACTCACACAATTGATTGGTACAGTCAATTATTTTGTCCAATCGGCGATCAACTTGATTATTGGTGTCGTCGTCATTTTGCTGATTATCCGCTGGCTGATGGATGTTTTTGACGTTAGCCCGTTCGGGCGTATCACTTATTACCTGCGACAACCGACGGACAAATTGGTTGGCTACGCCCGCAGTTCGCGCTTTTACTATCCGATGCGACAGGCGTTGAAGATTAATCCTACAATTTTGATTGCGCTGATTGGGATAGCCATTGTTTGGTTCGCCTTGATGATCATGACCGGTTATTTGACCATGGTTGTCAGCGATCTGGCCTTGAGTCTTGATGCCTTCGGCAGTGGAGACGTCGTCAGTGGAGTGCGTTTTTTGATCGGCACATTGCTGATAAGCGCCATCTTCTTTTTGATGAGCATGATGCTGTTGATCTTCATTAACTGGATCACAGGTCTGTTCGATCATCTGGCTTTTCGTGCGTTGAGGCGACTTGATCCCTTACTACGGGTTTTTGAATTCGGCGGAAAGTTTGCCGGCTGGTCGTTTACGCTGCTTTGGTTTGCACTCTATCTTGCGTCTCGCGCCGTTCAGGCTGTTTTCTTCTGAGGTTTTGAAATCGTTTTGATAAACCTGACCGCCAAAGACAACGGAGTCAGTTTCGCCATTCGGGTTCAGCCGCGAGCTTCGCGCAGCGAAATAGCCGGTGAACTGGAAGGTACGCTGAAAATTCGTCTGGCCGCTCCGCCGGTTGACGGCGAAGCAAACGAAGAACTCATTCGATTGCTGTCCAAGCTTTTCAAAGTTACCCGCGCACAGATTGTCATTCGTTCCGGGCAAACTTCCAGAAACAAATTGATCGTGATTGATGGAGTTTCGGTGGATGAAGCCGAGCAAGTCTTGCAACCAATGCTCGGCGGCTGAGCTGTTATTCAAACTTCGCCACTGCTCAATTAAAAATCAGGCATTCTTCCTGCGTGGCCGTTGTGCTTTGAAATTTGATGACCTAACGCTCGCTTTTCGTAATCGTCGGCGAGTTCACCCACAAGCCTGTTCACTTCGCGCAGACGCTGGCGAGTGTCTGTCATTTCCAGCAAATCCTGTTTGTCGCTGTTATCAATATCCAGATAAGCCGCCAGTATGAACGAAAGCGGCTGAGCATCATCCGGCAGATCAGGTTCCTCCTCGTCATCGGGCACATTTTCACCTTTCAACTTGCGGATAGCGGCAGAGAGCCTGACGAATAATTTTTGAGATCGCTCAACTTCTTCCGACAAATCATCAAAGAACATGTCGTCGTCAAAAAATTCAACCTGAGCCTGCAAATAAGGTTCGCCTTCGACGTAACTGCCCAAGGTGAAACGCGACACGCCGACACACAAAATGTTGGAGCGCCCATCGGGCATTTCCTGCTGCACAGCGACTTCGACAGCGCAACCGATGCTACCTGATGGCAACAGCTCCGATTCCATCATCACCTCATCGTTGCGGAAGATAATGCCGAAGGTTTTATCGCCAGCCGTCACGTCTTTGAGCATCTTGCGGTAACGCTCTTCGAAAATGTGCAACGGCGTAATTGCGCCGGGAAACTGAACCAGCGAAAGAGGGAAAATTGGTATAACTCGATATGAGTCCATATGATCGGCATTCTAGGACGGCACTGACTCAAAGTCGTCACTACTCGTTGACCTTGAGTACGGCCAGGAAAGCTTCCTGGGGAATTTCCACTTTGCCAACGCGCTTCATGCGCTTTTTGCCTTCCTTTTGTTTTTCCAACAGTTTGCGTTTACGCGAAATGTCTCCGCCGTAACATTTGGCCAAAACGTTTTTGCCTACGGCTTTGATCGTTTCTCGGGCAATTACGCGAGAACCAATGGCGGCCTGGATGGCGACTTCAAACATCTGGCGGGGAATCAACTTTCGCATCTTGTCCACCAGCATACGGCCACGCGCGTAAGCCACGTCTTTGTGAACGATCAACGACAGCGCGTCCACTTGATCTCCGGCGACCATAATATCCAATTTCACCAGATCGGAGTCTCGATACCCGGCCAGGTGATAATCAAGCGAAGCGTAACCGCGCGAGATGGATTTCAGCCGGTCGAAAAAGTCCAACACGATTTCGTTCAGCGGCAACTCATAAGTCAGCCTGACGCGCGTCGGAGCGACGTAATCAAATGCCTTTTGAATGCCCCGCTTTTCGTCCAGCAAAGCCAGAATGCCACCCAGAAATTCTTCATTAGTCAGAATCATGGCTGTGATGATCGGCTCTTCAAATTTGACTATGTCTCCTGACGACGGCAGCTTCGATGGATTATCAACTTCGATAACGTCGCCGCGCACATCCGTGATGCGGTAACGCACTCCGGGAGCAGTCGTAATCAAATCAACGTTGAATTCGCGCTCCAACCGTTCCTGCACGATTTCCATGTGCAGTAGACCCAGAAAGCCACAGCGGAAACCGAAACCGAGCGCGGTTGAAACTTCCGGCTCAAAGAAGAACGAAGAATCGTTCAAGCGAAGCTTTTCCAGCGCGTCGCGCAACTCCACATATTGATTAGGCTCAATCGGATAAAGCCCGGCAAAAACCATGGGCTTGATTTCCTGAAAGCCGGGAAAAGGTTCTAGTGTCGGGCGAGTGGCTTCAGTGACGGTGTCGCCTATGCTGACATCGGCAACAGTTTTGATGTTCGCGACAATGAAGCCGACTTCGCCAACACCAAGCTTTTCAATCGGACGAGGTTTCGGGGTCAGCACGCCAAGCTCTTCAACTTCGTGCGTAGTCCCTTTTGCCATCAGCCGAATTTTGGTTCCTTTCCGCAATTCGCCGTCAATCACGCGCACCATAACGATGACGCCGCGATACGGATCGAACCACGAATCGAAGATCAAGGCTTTCAGCGGAGCGTCTGCTGATCCTCTGGGCGGAGGCACATCGCGCACAATGGCTTCCAGAATTTCAGTGATACCGATGCCGGATTTGGCCGAAGCCAACACTGCGTTGTGTGTGCTGACTCCTATCACCTGTTCAATCTGTTCTTTGACTCTTTCAGGGTCGGCGCTGGGCAAGTCAATTTTATTGATGACGGGAACCAGTTCCAGATGATGATCCACGGCCAGATAAGCGTTGGCCAGCGTCTGAGCTTCAACGCCCTGGCTGGCATCAACGATCAGCAGAGCGCCTTCGCAGGCCGAAAGACTGCGCGAAACTTCGTAGCTGAAATCCACGTGGCCGGGCGTATCAATCAGGTTAAGGATGTAATCTTTGCCGTCCTGGGCCTTGTAACCCAAACGAACTGCATGAGCTTTGATGGTGATGCCGCGCTCGCGTTCCAGGTCCATGGCGTCCAGAACCTGTTCGGACATTTCGCGCTGTTCCAGCGCGCCGGTTGATTCCAACAAACGGTCGGAAAGCGTGGTTTTGCCGTGGTCAATATGAGCGATGATGGAAAAATTACGAATGTTCGATGACATAAATGATGATCTTTAACTCCGAAATGAGGCTGGTAAGTTCGGAGAATACAGGCGCAAGCAGCGAAAATCAAAACACGAATTTAGTCGGCCTTGTTTTCCAGACTGCGCCACAGATACCACGAAGCGATTGAACAGTAAGGTCGCCAGCCGTTTTCATCAGCTACTTTTTCGATCTGTTCAGGGTTCGGCAGTTCGTCAAAACCGTAAGCCAGTTGAATGCCTCGGCGAATCCCAAGGTCGCCAACCGGCAACACGTCCATTCTGCCCAGCGAGAAAATCAGAAACATATGAACCGTCCAGACGCCTATGCCTTTGACCGTGGTCAACATCTTGATGATTTCATCGTCGCTCATTTTGGACAGGCGGTTGAATTTCAAAGTACCGTCTTCAGTCTTGGCGGCGATGTCTTTGATGTATGAAACTTTGGGGTAAGAGATGCCAGTTCCGCGCAGGTCTTCGTCCGGCGTAACCAGAATTTGCTCCGGTCGCGGCGAACGAGTTGGGGCGTATAAAGCCAGAAATCGTTTATGGATTGTGTCAGCCGCTTTGGTCGAAAGCTGCTGAGAAATAATTGAACCGACCAGCGTGTGAAAATACCGCGTGTGAGGGCGAATACTGCAAGCGCCGTAACGTTTGATAAAAGCGCCCAGCTTTTTGTCCCGCCGAGCCAGTGTGCGTTCGGCCTTTTTCAGTTCTTCAACGAACGAATCCAGTTTACTCAATTTGGTGAATGCCTCCTGTTGAAATTGTGTGCGCGGAAATATAGCAAAGTTAGCCGAGTTTGACCGATCACGGTCAGTGTAATAAAAAGCCTGCACCCAAATGCGGAGGCGCATCTGGTCTGGTGACTGGCGCGGTCTTCAAAACCGTTGGACGTGTGCGTGAGCATGCGCCGGTCGGGTTCGATTCCCACACGCCTCCGCCAATTCAAAGTTGATGGCTTTATACGCGACCTTGTTTCAGGGAAGGGCAAAGAGAAGAGGCTCCGGCGGTTCATAAATGTTTGAACCGTCGGAGCCTTTGATTTTTAGAGTCTAAGCCGCGAAATCGTTGCTTTTTCTGACAAGAAATTTCAACACAAAGGATCAAAGATACAAAGGATCAAAGCATTGAAGCCAGTAAAAGCTTTTGTCCCTTTGACCCCTTGACCCTTTGTGTTTAGTTCCGGCTCGTCCTGGTTAGGAGACTTTCGATTCATCCGCTGCGGGCAATTTTGGCGTTTCGCCGTTTGATTGAATGCCCAGTTGCGAAAGCACTTCCGGCACGTTCAAGCCCAGCGATTGCAGTTGCTGCAACAGCGAAAAGATCATTGTCGGCCCGGTCTGAGCAAAACGGTTGATCGGATTTGATCCGTTACCGTTTCCGCCGTTGTCAATCATCACCACCTTGTCAATTTTGCCGAGCGGTTCGGCAACGGCGCGCAACGCAGGCGCGGTGGCTTCAAGAATGGCGGGCAGCTTTTCCAGCACAGTCTGCAACCGCGCGGCGTCGTTGAATTCGCGCCAGGCGGCGGCTTTTTCCTTGATCGCGGCGGCTTCGGCCAATCCTTGCGCTTCTATGGCTTTTGCCTGAGCCAGGCCCTGAGCCTGAATCTTTTCGGCTTCGGCGTTGCCAAGAGCACGAATCTTTTCAGCTTCGGCGCGACCTTCTGCTTCAATGGCCGAAGCGCGTCCCTGACCTTCGCGTTGCAGTTTTTGAGATTCTGCTTCGGCCTGCGCGATCATTGCCTGTTTATGGCCTTCGGCGGCCAGAATTGCCGCTTCCTGTTCACCTTGAGCGCGCAACACAGCCGCGCGCCGGGCAGCTTCGGCCTGTTTGACAACCGTTGCCTCAAGCTCTTTTTCACGTCGCAGAACTTCCTGTTCCTGAACGGCAATTTGTTCCTGCGTTCGTATTCTTTCAATGCGGACTTCTTCGGCGACGACTTCCTGGCGCGCTTTGGCTTCGGCCAGCGGGCCAGCCTGTTTTGACTTGGCTCGTTCTTTTTCGATTTCGGCTTCGTACTGGGCGCGTTTGACTTCCGCTTCGCGGGTTGAAAGCGCGATGTCAGCGTCTGATCCAAGCCGGACTTTTTCGCCTTCCTGCAAAGCGACCGAAGCTTTGATCTTTGAATCGCGCTTGGCTTCGGCTTCGCCGATTTCGGCGTCGCGTTTGACTTCCGCCGTGCGGCGTTTGCCCAGCGCGTCCAGGTAACCTTCTTCGTCGCTGATTTCCTGAATGGTCAGCGCGTCCAGTCCGATACCCATTTTTTCCAGGTCAACGGCGGCTTCGGAAGTCAGCTTTTGCGCGAAGCTTTGCCGGTCGTTGTTGATTTCTTCAACCGTCAGCGTGCCCAGAATTGCGCGCAGATGGCCTTCCAGAGTTTGAAAGACCAGCTTGTGAAATTCCTGAGTGTCCATACTCAGGAAGCGTTCGGCGGCGGCTCTCAGCGATTCTTCGTCGCCCTTGATTTTGACGTTCGCGACGGCTTTGACCGAAACAGGAACGCCTTTCGCGGTGTAGGCGCGCGAAGTCGTCAGCGGCACGGTCAGCACGTTCAAATCCAGGTATTCGGCCTTTTCCAGAAACGGAATGACCAGTGTTGCTCCGCCGCGCACCAACCTGTAACCAACCTGAGTGCCATCGGACAATTTGCGTCTGCGGCCGGAAATCACAGCCGCCTGATTGGGCGAAACCTTGATGTAATTTTTGGCGACCATCATCAGTGCAATGATGAAACCAATTACAACGACAAGCCCGACAATCGGAATCAGAATAGTTGAGTCAAACATTGTTGTGTCTCCAAAGGGAAAATGCGGGTTATGAGTTTGCGGTCAATAAGAACCGGTTGATTTCCTGGTCTGCGATGACGATGACTGCTTCGTCGGCGACTTCTGAAATGACGACCATCGTGCCGGTTTTGATTTCGTCGCCGGTTTTTGTTCGCGCCAATTTCTCGATTCGCTCTTCGCCCAGACGGCAACAGATTTGGCCGATTCCGCCTGGCGGAATCGCAACGGTCACCTGGGCAATGCGGCCAACCAGATCGAAGGCGCTGACAGAACTGGAAGCCTGCTGCCGGTGAAGCAGCCTTCCGAACCAGAACACCACAGCGCCAAGCATAAAACCGCCTGCCAAACCGCACAAAGAGCTGGTGATGACTTTTGCGCCAAGCAGCATTCCAATGGCGCCGAACCCGCCAAATGACATCAGAGAAACGCTTAGCACGCGGCTGTCGAACCAGCCGGGCATTCCATCGCCCAATCCATCGGCTTCTATCTCAATGTCCAGACCGATTTGCTCGAACAAATCGCCCAGAAAGAATGAAGCCAGCAGAAAGAGGAAACCTCCGATGGCAGTGATTAAAAATATTGTCAGCGCATTGAACCCCAAAAGTTCGTTCATACGGAACTCTCCAAAATCGTTCACGAAATTGCAGGTGAAAACCAACCAGTGATGAAAAACCAAACTTCGTACTCTCGGTTTGTAAATGACGGCGGTAACTGATTGTTTCACCGATTTCGCCAAAATCGGATGGCGACAGGTTTAAAGCCTGACACCTATGGCTTTGACCTTGTTTGTAAGGGTAGTGCTGATTTTCTGTATCGCGCTTTACGCGACAACAAGCAACAAACGGCTGTAACTGAAAGGTGAATCAGAGCAGAAGACGGCGAAGGGAAATCTTACGGGATGCCAAACATCAAAAGGCACAACAGGAAATACATGTTGCGCCTTTTGATGTTTTCAATCGGTTTTGTAGAGCTACGCCACCGTAATTTCTTTGGCCAGATAAACATCCTGAATCGCGTTCAGAATTTGGACGCCTTCGGCCATCGGACGCTGGAAAGCCTTGCGGCCTGAAATCAAGCCCGTTCCGCCAGCGCGTTTGTTGACGATGGCGGTTTGCACGGCTTCGGCCATATCGCTTGCGCCTTTGGATTCGCCGCCGGAGTTAATCAACCCGGCGCGTCCCATATAACAATTCGCCAGTTGATACCGAGTCAGGTCAATCAGATTGTCGGAAGCCAGTTCGGTGTAAACGCGGTCGTCGGTTTTGCCATAAGGGTTTTCCTTTGACGCCAGGGCCTTGTAACCGCCGTTATTCAGCGGCATTTTCTGTTTGATTATGTCCGCTTCGATGGTCACGCCCAGATGGTTGGCCTGGCCGGTCAAATCTGCCGAAACG
>JAGNMH010000222.1 GCA_017991275.1 Acidobacteriota bacterium | reverse complement strand
CACCAGGCTATGTAATTGGATCAAGTTGTGGGTTTTGTTGAAGGGGATGTTAGCTTCCTGCAATCGCGCTTTCAGGTATTTCTCGGTACATTGCTGGGCGTGAAAGCAAGTTGCGTTATAGCCGGGGTGTTTAGCCCGATAAAGCGTTTGCGCACCATTCCAATCCTCTTCAGCTTTATCAATCCGTTCCATTGTGATTGGAGTCATACATCACCTTTCCTTGCTCGGTAATCTCTTTGATAAAGAAATCGCCAAGCTCCAATCGCTCGTTGATCTCCTTTGGCGTGCGCAAAAGCAAATCCAGGGGCAAGTAAGTCCCGACTTTTGTCACCATCTTAATCAACTGCTGCCGATACTCGCCTTCGTAAGGCATCACGACCAGCAAATCCACGTCCGAATCCGCAGTCGGCTTTCCATAGGCGTGAGACCCAAACAGGATGATCCTCTCCGGATGAAACTCCTGAACGATTTGGTCGCACAACTCTTTGATCTGCTTTTTAGTAATCATCGTCGTGTAGCTTATGCCGCGATTATCGCTAGGGTCAAAGCGTTATTCGGTTTTTCGCCCCAAGCCGAATTGATCGCCAGTGCGAACGGGTTTGCCGTTTTTGAAGTCAATTTCTAGCAGCTTTTCGCTGTGAACTTCGCCTCCTTTTTCGTCAGCCAATTTGGTGATGAGCTTTTTGGTTTTCACGTCGAAGACTTCGCCGGTCGAAGGGTAAGCGTATTTGCCATCAATGCTGAAAGTCACCCAGCCGGGTTGTTCCCGCACAGGCAAGCTGGCGATTTGTTTCGGCGGCATGACTGTGTTGTCGAAAACGTGAACGTGTTGATTGTGGCCGTCGGCAATCCAAACTTCTTTTTCATCAGGAGTCAGACCAATGCCGTGGCTTGGGCAGCCGTGACGTTTGACCGGGCCTTTTTCAAAGCCTGTGACTTCGACTCGCGCCAGCATTTTGCCGGTGCGAATGTCGCCGATTTCAAAGCCAAGCAAATCGTTGACGTTCACATACGCCAGAGTCTGCGCTCCGTTGATCGTGAACGGGCGAATCATATTGCTGAACGGGCCTACGGTTTTTGTGATTTCGTGTTTGCCGGTGTCGGAGATATTCAGCACAGGCGATTTCAGTCCCGCCAGATAAGCCCATTTGCCATCCAGCCCGACAATCGTGTTGTGCGCGCCAGATTTCGGAATCAATTTTTTGATGATGTCTCCGGTCATCGCATCCAGTACATGCCAATGATCTTTTTCCAGCGAAGGCATGTAGATAAATTTGCCGTTGGGATCAATCGCCATGCGGTCGGTTCCGCCTTCGTATGGTTTTTCCCACAGGATTTTCTCGGTCAGCAAATCAATGCACTGCAAGGTTTCAATCGTGCTGATGTAAACGCGATTGGTTTTGGCGTTGGCGACAATGCCTTTGACATTGAGCGGTTTGCCATCTTTGTCGAAGCCGGAAGTCTTGATGCGTTTGAGCAACTTGTGGCCGTCGTCAATGTCAAACACCAGCAATCCGTGCCCGCCGAATTCCAAATAGTTGCGAATGCCCGGCGTGGCAACGTACAGCAGCCGACGTTCGCCGGATTTGTTTTGAGCTGAAAGTTCGATGGAGGTGAACAAAAGCGGAGTGGCAACAACAACCAAGAGCAAAGCAAGCAAGCGTAACGGGGTGGCAAACATTTCATTCTCCTTGAAAAGTGTAGGGCAATCCTGTCCAGGTTGCCTGGCTTTCTCGAAAGACGTCTTTGCGGAAACTGGGCAAACCGGACAGTTCGCCCTACTCTTCTGATTCAAGCTCTTCTTCCGGCAGAAACTCTACGCGGTCGTAAATTTCAGCCAGCGGTAACTGGCAATCAATGGACGGCAGATCAACAACGACTGACAAACCTCTGTAAGCGGTATAAAGCCACTGGCCGCTGGCTTGCCGAGCGAAGTGTTCGACCAGCGGTTTGTCCTGAGAAATCAGCAGGAAGTCGGTCAGCGATTCGACCAGTTGATAAGCCTGAAACTTCACGCTGCGGTCGAATTTTTCAGTCGAAGGCGAAAGAACTTCGATGATGACTTTGGGGTTGGTCAGCACGTCCTGGTGCGAATCGTGGAATAACGCTTTACCACAAACCACAGACAAGTCTGGGTAAACGAACTTGCCTGCTGCGCTGATTCCAATTTTCATATTTGGCGAAAACCCTTCACAGGTCTTACCTTTTAACTGGGTGCTGACTATCGCAGATAAACTGAAACAGACACGACTGTGATTTGGGCTTTCACCCGCCATCGCTCGAATTTTTCCGTTGTCGTATTCGTGACGTTCTTCGGCTTCGCGTTCAAAACGCAAATACTCTTCCGGCGAAATCATCAATCTAGCTTGTGGCGTAGCCATCCCTTTAACCTCCTTCTCGAAAATTGTTTTTGTGCTGAGCGCGGCAATTGTAATCAGGTGGATAAGATTTGTCAGTCCGCCATAAACAAATGGGCTGGCGCGGTTAAAACGCCAGCCCATTGAAGTTGGAAAGAAGAACAACCTTAGAAGTTGATCTTCAAAGCCATCTGACCGGAGCGCGGGCCACCGGTGACGCCAAAACGTCCGGTGGTCGTGCTGGCTAGAACTCCAGCCGCCCACCCATTGTGATAATACGGGCACCCACTTGTGGGCCAGTCGCTTTGCCGAAATCAGCGTTGCCAATCGTGCCGTTCACACCAAAATTGGTGCGATTGAACAGATTGAAGATATTGGCGCTGTAGATAAACCGAACCCTGCCCTCGCCGGTTATGTTAAACCGTTTCACAATCGAGATGTTCTCAGTGAAAACGGGCGTTTGGCGAAAGGCGCCAATAAATTGCGCCGCACTGCCAAACGAAAACTCGCCAGGGATGCTGAACGGGGTTGAGCCTGCCGCGCACTGGAACCTGTTGGTTTGGCCTGCGATGGCTTCCGGCGTGCAACCAAACCAGCGAACGGACGGGTTGTTTGGATCAAGCGTCGTGCGGTCAATCCCGGTGCGAATATTCACGCCGGTCAAATTGGCCTTCTTGTATTGGGTAAACAGCGTACCGGCGTTCAAGGTATTCGGCGCCACGATGTCAAGCGGGCCACCCGACGCATAGCGGTTGATAGCGCCGAGCGTCCAGCCGCCCAATACCGCATCCACCGCGCGATTGGCTGTTCCGAAGAACTTTTTGCCCTTGCCAAACGGCAAGTCAATTGAGTTCAGGATGTTGACCATATGCGGCTGATCGAACGGCAGCAGCGTTTTGGTATCGCTCAGATCGTAATTGTTCTGAGGCGTCGTTTGCGTCTGAGTGAAAATCTGCCGGTAATGCAGCTTACCAAGCGATTTCGAGAAGACGTAGGAGGCCGTCATCTGCCAGGGGCCAAAGCGGCGTTCGGCCTTGACCTGAAGCGAGTCGTACCAGGTTTGGCCGTCGCCAGAGTTGCGGTCAACCACGTTGTTGTATTGCGGGTAAGGACGCAACGCCTGGGCCAGCGTCGCGCTGTTCGGGAACGCGGCGTAGGGTTTGGTGAATCCTGCCGCAATCACTGCGGGAGAATCAATGCGCTGACGCAGCAGCGCTCCGAGTGACAGGTATTTGGGATCAACCTGATTGAGGAAGATGCTGGAGGCGAGTTTGCTGCCCCGATTGCCGACATAGGCAATATCAAACAGGAACCCCTTGAACTCGTGCTGTACGTTGAGGCTCCAGTTAAGAACGCGCGGAGCTTTGCCAAAATCAGGGCCAAAATAGTCGAGGGTACCCGCCGCAGTGCTCGACGAAATTACGCCAAAACCAGGATCAATGAATGGTGGCTTGGTACCTTGCGGAATTGACAAGCCAGCATCCCATTGCACCGCCGGATTGACGCCATCAGCGACCAGCGTTCCCGGAGGGCCGCCAAAGCCGAGAGAACAGCCGCAACCGCCGTTGCCCAACGTTTGGTAATAAATACCGAAGCCGCCGCGCACCACAGTCTTGGTCGTCGCCCTGTAAGCGAAGCCGAAGCGCGGGCCGACCTCTGAAAAATCGGTGGGATAAAACCGCTTCGTGCCCGTGCGTCCCGTGCCAGGACCGGCGAAGATCATCGCGCCGGCCAATCCACCCGCTGCCGGATTTGGCAACTTGAGATCAACTCCCGACATTTGATAGTTCGACATGTGCCAGCCAATCGGTACTTCATAACGCATGCCGAGGTTCAGTGTGAGCTTCGGCGTGACCTTCCAGTTGTCCTGGAAGTAACCCGCGTGGTAGCCATAGCGAATCTGCACGTCGGGATATGGCAGCGTGGTAAAGGACACCTGATTGGGCGTTCCCAGCAGGAAGCTGGCAAACGAATGTCCGGTGGTGCCAGTGGCGCTCGGCAGCGCAGTTTGGGCACGTTCAAAATTGAACAGGCCGTTGGTGCCAGCCGCGTCGAAAGCGATGGTTCTGAGTCGGCGAACGTCCCAGCCAAACCGAAACTCGTGCTTGCTATGCACCCAACTGATGTTCTGGGTGACCATGGTCGTCCAGTTATTTTGGCCGCCGTTGTTGACCTTGCCGTCTTGTACGCCCCAATTTGTCAGACCGTCAGCGGCGTTAAACTGTACGCGCGGCGTGGCGTCGGTGGGCAACGTCAAGCCTGCCTGTGACGCAAAACCGGCTTGCGCAGGGTTATCCCAAGCTTGCTGGGTTCGGCTAAAGCCGAACGTTGTGTGAATCAGGAAGTTCGGCCGCACGATCAAGTCGTGATTGACGCGAAAGTTTTGCGGTTTCTGCGTGCTGGCACCCAACCCCTGGCCCAAGGGGCCGGGCAGCGCGGTGGTGCTGGCGGTATTATTGCTCTGAAAACTGTGGAAGTAAGAGAGGCGGTTGTTCGGCGTGAACGCATGGTCCAGCTTCAAGCTCCAAACGTTGTCGAGAACCTGGCTTTGATTGACGAAAGCATAGTTATTGGTTACGCCCGGCAGATTGGGATCAGGCAACGCCGCAATGAACTTGCGTGAGATCGCGCTGATGCGATTGTTAGGAATGATGTTGCCGGCAAATTGCTGGCGGACGTTGCCCGCTGTCGTCGCCGGGTCATAGATCGCTCGTCCGACTTCAGAAAAGTCACCGTTTTTCATCCGCACAGTCGGAACCGTCGAGGTCACGGTCGAGATAGTTGCCGGACGCATGTCGCGCGAGTACGTAACAAACCAAAACGTCTTGTTGCGTCCATCGTAAATCTTGGGAATCGTAACCGGGCCGCCTACGGCAAAACCCGCTTCGTTAAACCGTTCCTTTGGTCGGGCACGGCCAGCGGCATTATTCGCCCAGCTATTGGCATTAAAGATGTCACGGCGCGCATACCAGAACGCGGCTCCGTGAATGTCGTTCCCGCCCGATTTGGTAACATATGTTTCAACGCCACCACCAAACCGGCCTAACTCGGCTGAATAGGTAGCGGTCAGCAGCTTGAATTCCTGAAACATTTCGGTGCCTGGAAAGTTGAACACCACGCCGCCCGACTCAGGAATCGTCAGACTGGCGCCGTCAATCATCACTTCCTTGCCACGTCCGCCAGAGCCGGAGACGCTCACCTCGCGATAGGAGTTTACGCCGGGCATATAAGTCACAAACGACGCGGCGCTGCGGATGCCGCCGGTAAACAACGGCAGCGTGCTCATGAACTTGGTGGAGAAGCTCTGACCCTTCTCGCTGGTTTCCGTTTCAAGCAGCGGCCCTTGGGCCGTCACCTCAACGCTCTCCGAGACGTTGCCGACTTCCAAAGACAGGTCCAGCGCCAGGCGTTGCGCCACGCGGACTTCGATATTTTTGCGGTTCAACTTCTTGAATCCGGGCTTCTCGACCGTCACTTCGTAAATGCCAACCGGGAGGCTGGCAAACACATACACGCCCGCATCAGTACTCACAGTTTCGGTTTTCAGGCCGGAGTCCGTGTGCGTAGCCGTTACGGTTGCGCCCGCTATTGCACTCGCTTTCAGGTCAATGACCGTCCCTGACAGCGAGCCAGTATTTTGTTGCGCCAACGTCACACTGCTCGCCAAAAGCAGCAGACAGAATAGAAAAATCGTCTGGCGAATGTTATTCATCGCATCACCTCGTGCTGTTCTTTATGGTTGTTTTGGACATAACGGCAACTAGAGCGGTGCCGCTATCTATAGAATTGCTCTCTCTTCAGCCCAGCTAACTGCGTGTAACCCCGCGTTTTTTTATCTATTTAAGTGGTATTACCTGTTTGTTATGGCGCAGAGATTAGCCGTGACCTACAAATGTGTCAAGGCGGCTTTGGTGGCCAACCAATGATCTAAAGTGATTGAAATTCAAACCTTTACCTGATTCGTGTTGAATCTTCCCAGAATCGCCATTTGGCCAAACCAGTTCGCGCCGGTGCGCCGTCAAGCTGCAAACCGAACGAAGTCGGTTTTGCTTCCAGCAAAGTCTGGTTTCGAAAAATCACTTTGCTCATCGTCGCGGCTGAGTAGAAAACTTCGTCGCCTTTGAGTTTGGCGAACAAATACGAAGCGTCGGTTTCAAGCTCGCCGTATTTCACCTTGCCCAGCGAGTATTGATAACGCGGCCCGACCTGTTCGCGCGCCAAATCCATTTCCAGATCGAGCTTGATGCAGATGAATGACTTCTCTGCTCCGTCGCCGAATTCCAAACCGATGGCTTTGCCTGCTTTGTCCACGTCCAGCAATCGAACCTGTTTGGCTTTGGCAATCACGTCTTCCGCCGCGTCGTGAGGAATCAGAATTGTCACGAAGTATTCGTAATCCCCTGCTTTGTAAAGACTTGAAACCGACTGGTAAATCGCCGTTTCGTCCTGATAGTGGCGCGAAATTGGGAACGTGCCAATCTGTTTGCCAAAGGTATTTTCAGGGAAATGAACCAGCAACCGTTTGTTGGTTGGCAGCGGGTCAACGTAGATTTTGTCCACGCCGGTGTCGAAAGTTTGCTTATCCTTGCTGTGAATTTGCAGCGTGTGCCAGAGGTTCGTGAAGGTGAAGTAATCATTCCTGAGCGCCTTCATTCCATCCACCACGACAAAGAAGTTTTTCTCCTTAACCCAGGTAACGACTCGATCCCATTCGTACCCAAGTGCGTCGTCAATAACACGAGTCCGGCTGACATCCACATCTTTGAAGTTCAGGAAGTCAATCTTCTGAGTCCGCACCGAACGGTAATTGCCCGAACCGCGCAGGAATTCGTAAACATCCTGAGTCTTGTCGCGCTTGTCTTTGCGAACGACGACGCGGTTGTGGAAGTAATCGGCTCGCCAGGCTCCGTATTGGCCGCTGGGCAAATCCGGGCGATAGCCTCCATCGTGCAGCAAGACAGAACCGCCGCTCATCAGCAGCGCAATCGAATTTTCATCGGCGTGGCCGTGCGTCATCTTCTCTTCTTCAACCGAAAGAGTCTGCCGCAAGAAATCTCGGCCAAGCCTGCCGCCGTCGCCTTCATCGCGGTAATTCAGCAACATCATGGTGCTGTCAGGCTGCCAGCCATTGCGAAAGACGACTTTCTTGCCGATCAAATCCTCCAGCACATCTCCGCTCAAATTCGTCGGAGCCTGCGGCTTGACCAAATCGTCAGCCCAACGATGAGCGTCGGTGAACGCCGAACCTACGCCAGCGCCAATGTTTAGCTTGGCAAGGTCGGTCAGATTTTGCGATTTTGCCGAACGTTCCAGAGCGCGTTTGGTTAATTGCTCTGCCAGATATTTGTACTGAGGATTGCGAAACAGCGTCGCGGCTTTTTCATAAACCGGCACGAAGCGTTCCCAGCCGCCATTCCAATGCGCGTCTCCGAAATCGGCGATGTTGCCGTGCGGCGTCAACAGTTGAACAAAGTAATCCAGATAGTAATGAACCATCGGCGATTGCAGCACGTCATCGCGCTTGCTGACATCGGCATACGAAAACACCGAATAAAGCCAGATGCCGTGGTAGCCGGTGGCGTCTTCGATTTCCCACTGCTTCATGCTGTCGCTGGCCAGAGTTTCGGCGAGCTGTTTCCAACGTGCGGCGTGCGGATGGCTGGCC
>JAGNMH010000221.1 GCA_017991275.1 Acidobacteriota bacterium | reverse complement strand
GCATCGGGCGAAGCTCTCTCAGCGAAAGGTAATCCAAGGCTCGCGTGTACATTGCCAGTCCGCGCGGACGCGCTTCGTCGCTTCGGTGCTGAGTTTCAGGCAGCAAAAAAGTCGTTGCCAGAATGCTGGTCAGCGAAATCGCCGCTGCTACATAAGCCGAAATGTCGTAGCCAAAACGCGACGAAACCACCGAACCCAGCGCCGGGCCAATCGTAAAAGCCAGACCGAACGAGCCGCCAATGATTATCCCAAAAGTTTTAGCGCGTTCTTCAGGAGCTGCAATGTCGCTGATGTAAGCCTGTGCAACTGTCAGATTGCCGCCTGAAAATCCGTCTATCATTCTGGCGACAAACATCCAGGCAAGCGGGTTTGGCAGCTTCATGGCAAGGCCGAGCAGGATGAATCCGGCCAATGAACCGAACTGACTGTAAAGCAGCACCGGGCGCCGCCCGTAACTGTCGCTGAGGTTGCCTAAAAGTGGGGCAGCCACAAACTGGCACATTGAATAGGAAGCGATCAGCAAGCCAATGGTTTGGTCAGACGCGCTGAACAGCCCGGCGTAATAAGGCAGCAGCGGCAAAACTATGCTGAAACCGAGTATGTCTACGAAGACGACGATGAAAATAGGGATTAAGCGTTTATCTTTGAACATGGTGGTTGGTGGTTGGTGGTTGGCGGTCTGTGTGTGAGTTTCCAATCACCGACCACCAGCCACCAACTACTGCTTGAAATTACTGATCAAAACGATTTCGCGTGTTTCCAATCCGCGAGCCAAAGCCAGGGATTTGCCGTCTGGTGACCAATCAAATCCGAAAATCTGATTGGAGCCGAAGCTGGTCACTTGTTTGGGGGAACCACTATTGATTGGTTGGCTCCAGATGTTTGAAGTGCCGCTGACAGAAGCCGCATAAGTCAGCGACTGGCTATCTGGCGACCAGCGCACCAGCCGCCACGGAGTCGTTGGAATATCAAAAGCCGCCATCGGTGAACTCTCCGATCCGGACAGTAAGCCCGGCAGTAAGGCAGATATTGGCAGCACTGCAAATTTTGCGGCGGCAGATGCTTTTTCATCGCGGTAAGAGCAGGCCAGCCATTTGCCGTCGGGTGAAACCACTGGGTATTCCGAAAGCGCAATTAACAATTGTGTTGGTTCGCCGCCGTCAACTGAAACCTTCCACAAAGTGCGTTTGCCCGATTTGATTGAAGAAAAAATAACGGCATCGCTGCCGGGCGTAAAGCGCGGGTCAAGATCAAGCTGACCGAAACTTAGCTGTTTCAGATTGCCGCCGTCACTGTCCATTCGCCAAATGCCAATGCTGCCGCCGGAGGTGCTGCGGTCGGAAACGAACGCGATATGATGTCCGTTGGGGGAAACGGCTGGAAACGTGTTGTAACCTGCGTCAGTCGTCAGTTGTTGAGCGCCAGTGCCGTCGGCGTTGATTTTCCAAAGGTCTGGTTTGCCGCTGGAGTTTGAGGAGTAAATTATCTTTCCGTCCAATGTCCAGGCTGAACCCTGCACTCCATCATTGCTGCCGGAACCAAAAGTAATTTGACGGGCACTGCCGCCGTTGGCCAATTGAGCCACCCATAAATTTGAAATCTGGTTTATCTGTACCGCTGCAATTGTCGCTCCGTCAGCCGAAATGGTGACGCCTCTGTAATCGTTCAAGTCGTTGGTGACACGAGTTGCTTTTCCGTGGCCGCTTTGAAGATAGCTGACAAACCAGACTTGCCTGCCGGTTGCGCCCAAACCATTTGGTTCGCGTGCAGTCATCAGAATTCCTTTGCCGTCCCCAGTCCAAACCACTCTCCCGATATTCGGCCATGGTTGCGTGAGCAGAATTTTTTCATCGTTGCCGGAAACTTGCACCGCAACGACATTCTGGTTGATGCCTCCGGCGAAATTGGCAACAGGGCAGGCAATGGTTTGACTGTCAGGCGACCAGTCCGGTCCTTCAATCGAAAACGAATCCGGCAATTTACGCCGTCGTAATTCACGCTCGTTCGTTCCATCGGCATTGGCTACGATCAAGGCGCTTGAATCCGCCATCTCACGGACAAAGGCGATCTGTTTGTCGTCGGGCGAAAGCGCCACCGGACTGCTGACGCCGGAGAGCAGCTTTCGAGTCGAACCGCTGATTGTGGGCACTCGGTAAAGATCGCCTGTTGGTGAATCAGACTTACGCTGTACGAAGAAAACGTAATTGCCGTCGTGCGAAAACGTCGGCGAGCGAAACCTTAAATCTGACGCCGGTGCGATTTGAATCGCGTTGCTGGTTGCCGTTACCTGTCTAAGCCATAAACTCCGCTGGTTTCCGTCGTCAGTGATATAAGCAATGTATTTACCATCAGGTGAAATTACTGCGTCGGTTGGGCGCCCTGAAGTTGCCAGCCGCGTGAACTTCGCGTTCTTGAACGCCGGCTCTTTGGTTTCTGAAGTCATCCATCTGGCGACGCCAAATCCAATGGCGGCGACAACCAGAACAAGAAGCAATAATCCGGCAAAGACTCCGCCTTTATGCTTTTTCAGCTCGCTCAGAATAACTGTGGCGCTGGTGTGATTGGCCGCCGAAACCGAACCAGTGTCTATGCCAGCCAGCCCGACCTGAGTTTGCAAAGTTTCCACGTCGGGACTTGGCTCACCCGTCGGTCGGGCATTCTCCGATCTGGTTCTTCTGGTCGAATGCATCGGCTGAGACATGACTGATTGCATGGTTGTTCGCTGACGCAAATTTTTCAGGGCGATTTGCAACTCTTTCGCCGTTTGAAATCTGGCTTCACGGTCTTTAGCCAACAGCTTTTGGGAAATCTTGTCCAGGTCGAAGGTGACTTCGGAAGAGAAATTGGAAAGCGGTTGAGGTTCACGGTGCAAAATCGCGGCCATTACGTCCGTGGCTGTTTGATCCTGAAACGGCGAATGCCCGGCGATCATTTCGTAAAAGACAATTCCCAAACTGAAGATGTCTGTCCGAGCGTCCAGCCGTTGAGCGCGCGCCTGTTCAGGCGACATGTAAGTCGCAGTTCCCAGCACCAATCCCGGATCAGTTTCATGTTCGTTAGGCAAAGGCGTGCTGTCGGGGTCAGAGCCGCCGCGTTCAGTCAATTTTGCCAGTCCGAAATCCAGCACCTTCACGTAACCGTCCGGTCGCAACATGATGTTTTCAGGCTTGATGTCTCGGTGCAGTATGCCAGCCGAATGTGCGGCTTCCAGCGCGGCGGCAATCTGAATTGTGATTTCTATGGTTTCGGCCACGGTCAGCGAAGACTTTCGTATTTTCTTCCGCAGAGTCTGGCCTTCTATGTATTCAGTGGCTATGAAATGCGCGATGCCCGAATCGCCAGATTCTGTTGCCGCCTGGCCGACTTCGTGAATGGTGATGATGTTCGGATGATTTAACGCGCTGGCGGCTTTGGCTTCTTTTTCAAAGCGGCGGACTCGTTCAGAGTCATTGGTGTAAAGCGCGGGCAAAATTTTCAACGCGACTTTGCGATTCAGCCTGGAATCCTGAGCCAGATAAACCTCTCCCATTCCGCCCACTCCGAGCAGCGAAATTATCTCGTAGCGGTCGAAACGAGAGCCGATGTTAATTGGCATAAGTTGAAAATTTGTTGATAACCGTGCGGGAAAAACTGCGGGCGCAGTCTAGCATCTGGTCTGGGATTTTTCTATTTGATCTTCGATTGGATTGACGTCGGCGACGTACTGTTTCAGCCATCCAGAAATTTCTTTCCCATAATCACCAGCGGCAGGACTTCGCCTTCGGGCATAGGCTCTTCGACTTGTTCAATCGGATGATAGCCAAGCGCGGCGTACAGCGGAACTCCGGGCAAAGTCGCGCCCAGTTGAAGGTGCGTGAAGCCAGCCGCGCGCGCAGCCGCTTCGCAAGCTTCGATGATTAGGCGACCGACACCCCGTCGGGCGAAAGCGGGGTCAACGAAGAAGGCTCTGATGCGAGCAGGCTCGGTTGCCGGATCAAGCAGGGAATCTTCGCCAAGCTTGGTTTGATCGCCGCCGTACAGCGTGCGACGTTTGCTCCATCCGCCGCAGCCCGCCAGTTTCCCGTCCGCTTCGGCAATGAAGTAGGTTCCGTCGGCAATGAGCTGAGTGTCTATGCCAAAGATGTGAATCAGAGAAAGGTCAATTTGCCGGTCGGTGTAATAACCGGCGCTCAATCCACGAACGGATCGTCGCATCAATTGATCGAGCGCCGGAATGTCTTCAATTGTGGCGAATCGAAGCTGGATATTCATAGTGTCTAAGCCGCAGACAGGGAAAAGCTCAGAGTTCACGCTTCAGCGTGTCTAAGTCGCAGACACGCTGAAGCGTGAACTCTGAGCGGCGGTATCAACCGACATCGTCTACGGGAAGTTTGTCGGCGAATTGATCGTTGTCTTTCAGTTCTTTCTTTAATCGGTACATCTCTTTCTTCAAACTCTCAACGGTCTTTTTGTAAGCAGGATCGCTGTACACGTTTTTCATTTCGATCGGGTCTTTCTGAAGATCGTACAGTTCCCACTGGTTTAGCTTGTTGAAGAAAATCAGCTTGTACCGGTCAGTCCGCACACCATAATGCGCCGCGACGTTGTGATGGCCTGGATGGTAATAGCGGTAATACATAGAACGTCGCCAGTCTTTCGGTGTCTGCCCCTTCAGAACAGGCAAAAAGCTACGGCCTTGCATATCGGCAGGAAGCTTGGCTCCGGCGGCATCAAGCATCGTTTGAGCAAAATCCACGTTCAAAACCATGGCTTTGCTAACCGATCCCGGTTTGATCTGAGCAGGCCACCGGATCAAAAACGGCATGCGCAACGATTCTTCGTACATAAAGCGTTTGTCGAAAAAGTTGTGTTCGCCCAGAAAGAAGCCTTGATCCGATGTGTAAATGACAATTGTGTTTTCCGCCAAGCCGTTTTTGTCCAAGTAATCCAAAAAGCGCCCTATGTTGTCATCCACAGACTGCACACAAGCCAGATAATCCTGCATGTACCGGCGAAACTTCCACTTTTTCAGTTCCGCCCCGCTTAATCCTGCGGGAGGTTTTCCCTTGGTATCGGTTTCATTCAAATCGGCATCAATATGCATAGTTGATTGTTTGGCGGCATCGGCTTTGCCTTTGTAATCATCGTCAAACGTCGCAGGGATCGGAGGATCGTAATTCTCAAACTGTTTGCGATGTTTTTCGTCCGGCTGCCAGTTCCTATGCGGGGCTTTGTGATGAAACATCAGAAAGAAAGGTTTTTCCTTCGGACTCTTTTCGATAAAGTTCAGCGCCAGGTCAGTAATGATGTCAGTGGTATAACCCGTCAGTTTTTTGCGCTCGCCGTTTTCGATCATGACCGGATCGAAATACGCGCCTTGTCCGGGCAGGATGTTCCAGTAATCAAACCCCGCCGGTTTGCCTTCGTCTGGGCGTTTTGGATCGTTGCCGCCCAAATGCCATTTGCCAATCATCCCTGTGTGATAACCGGCAGTTTGCATGTATTTCGACAGCAAAGGTTGCGTGTTGTCTATGTGATTAAAAACCGGGACTCCGTTAAGGTGAGAGTACTTGCCGGTCAAAATTACTGCCCGGCTGGGCGTGCAGATCGAATTGGTGACGAAGCAGTTTTCAAGCTTCATTCCTTCGTTTGCCAACCGATCAATATTCGGAGTTTTATTCAACCGGCTGCCGTAAGCACTGATGGCGTGCGCGGCATGGTCGTCGGACATAATGAAAACGATGTTGGGTCGTTTGACGACTTTCTGGCTCTGCGCGCCGCCGCCAGGTAAAACAAGCAGCATTGCCAAAACAACAAGCGTGAAAAAATGGGTGAACCTGTTCATTTGATTTCTACCTTTTGAAATAGCCACTTGCTTACGCGCGGGCTGGTTTTACGATTACATGTTTCCTTCGTCCGCAGACGGGCCGTAAAGCGCAGGAACCGGAACGTCATTCATTCTCAGGTAAACGGTCAGTTGCGCCCGATGGTGAATCAGGTGGTTGAAAATCATTCCACGCAGGCAGGCGATTCGCGGCATTGTGAAAATGGGGTTACCTCCGGCCAGCAACGACCAGTTGGTCATTAAATCGGCGTCACTGGAATTGGCCAAAGAGTTGCGGAATTCAGCTATGCCTTTGTCGAATTTTTCCAGAAGTGCGGCGACTGATGCTGCGGGTTCTTCTTTATATGGCTCGCCGCCGACCGGAGCCACATCGAACGACTCCGATTTCAAAGTGTCGCATCCCCAGCCAATCATGTTGGCGATATGTGTCGCCAATTGAATCATCGTGAACGATTTTGGATGCGGTCGAAAATCGAACTTATCGGCTGGAATTCGCTCCAGCGTTTTGCGTGTTCCGGCCATTTCCATGTCAAATTCTGGAAGCAGCGATTGAGCGATAGACATAATTTTCTCCTTGTTGATGAGTTGCAGTTACGCCGAAGCGGTTTCAGCGCGTTGAGTAAAGATGCGAATTAAATCAGCGGAAAATTTCTTCAATCACTAAACCCAAACCGGCGCCTTCGCCGATACGAACCACGCCATTTTCTATCAGAATCCCGGCTTCGGCGACATCGTCAACTATGTCAATATGACCGTCCAGGTCGGCGTAAGCCACGTTGTTCATTGCCAGGGCGAAATGAGCTGCCGCCGCCATCGAAATTCTTGATTCATCCATACAGCCAACCATTGCGCGAATGCCGCGAGCTTCGGCGACAGCGTTGGCTTTCAGCGCGCCTGTGATGCCGCCGGTTTTCATCAGCTTCAAATTCACCAGCGGAGCCGGAGTTTTCAGAACATCAGCGGCGCTCAAAACGGATTCGTCTGCCATAACCGGAATCGGCGAGCGGCGGCAGACTTTGCCCAAGGCGTCTGGGTCATCGGCAGCGACAGGCTGTTCGGCAAACTCAATTCGGCAAGCTTCAATCGCGGCAAACACTCGCAAAGTTTCTTCAACCGAATAACCCTGGTTGGCATCTATCGTCAGCCGCATTTGGTTGCCGACGATTTGGCGAATCAGTCGAATGCGTTCAATGTCTTCGTCCGGGTTCAAGCCGCATTTGATTTTCAACGCGCGAAAGCCTTGCTCCATGAAATCTTTGGCGCGAGCAAGCGTAACTTGAAGCTCTTCTATGCTCAGCGTAACTGTCGTTTCGATTTTGTCTTTGGCATTGCCCAGCAAACGGCAAAGCGGCAAGCCAGAGGTCTTTCCCAATAAATCGTAAAGCGCAATGTCTACTGCGGCGATGGCCGTCGGTTGATTCGGAGCCAAGCGCCAAAGTTGCGGCCAGAGGGCTTCAATCCGCGAAGCGTCCTGGCCGATCAAAAACGGTTTCAGAATTTCAGTGAGCGTTCTTTCAACTTCGTCGGCATTTTCGCCGGTCACATGTTCGTCCGGTGCAGCGTTTCCCCATCCGACCAAACCGTTTTCCAGGTCAATACGGACAATCAAATTCGGAGCAACCTCCACAGCTTCGTAAGCGACAACGGAAGGATTGCGAAGCTGAAAGTCGCGCCGAAAAATTTCGATATTCGAAATGCGAGCTTCATTCACCATCTACGATTACCTGACCTCGATCATCCAAACCTGCGATTCCAGGTTGCCGAAGTAAAGTTTCAACTCTTGCTTGCCTGGGTCAAGACCGGCTGGAAGCTTGGCTCTGACCAAATAAGCGGCATTCGCCGGGACATATTCAATGTGAATTGGTTTGAAAATTGATTGGCCGATTTTGATGCGAATGTTGCCAGTGTTGGCAGTTGAATCCAGGCCTTCAACAAACAGGCGGACTTCCGAATTGTCATCGCGCTTTATGCAGGCGGCTTCTTCGTCGCGCTCGTTTCTGACGTTGACGATTCGCGGAACGATCGGCTGCGGCTCGTAAAAGCTGACAAGGATCGGCAAAGTCGTTTCGCCGGTTGCAGTAACGACCCGGACTTTGGCTTCGCCTGGCAGCAAGCCGTAAGGTAGTTGTTGGTTGATCTGCGCCAGTTGCAATGCAGGGTCGTCAAAGCCTTTTTGCCCGGCTGGCCCTGCGTATTGAGGCAAAAGCCTCCGG
>JAGNMH010000220.1 GCA_017991275.1 Acidobacteriota bacterium | reverse complement strand
TGCTGAGCCAGATCGAATGCTTTTGACGCGCGAATCAAATCTTCCTGAGAAGTGTTTGGCGGAAATGTCGGCCTGACCTGATTCTGTTCGCCGTAAAGCCAGGCGATGAACAGCATTTGAACCGCTCCGCCGCGATACCAATTGCCTTGTTCGTAGTATTCGCCGACGCGGCCAACACCTGCGCCGAAGCCTTGCGGAATCATCGCCGCAAAAGCCGGATTCCCTTGCGCCGCAACGGCCAGTTGCCATTCGGCGGTCGAAGAGCATCCGATTGTGCCGACTTTGCCGTTCGACCACGACTGGCTGGAAATCCACTTCAGCGCGTCGTCGCCGTCGGTCAGCGGTGGGCCAAGAATGTCGTAATTGCCTTCACTGAAAAAATGGCCGCGCTCGTTCATCGTCATGAAGGCATAACCGCGTTTGACGGCGTCGAGTTCGTTGCTCATATCGCGCGGCAGCCCGTTGCGCACATCCCAGAAATTGAAGTTGTAAGGCGTGCGCACAAAAACCGTCGGGTATTTTTTTGAGTTGTCTTTGGGGCGGTAAAGGTCTGCGGCCATTCGTTTTCCGTCGCGCATAGTAATCATCAGTTTGCGTTCGACGACGGCGATTTCGTGAAGTTCCTTTTCAACTGCATTTCGCCGCGCAGCCATTTCGGGAGTGACCTGACCGCCTCTTTGGCCGGACGCGATTTGAACAGCAACAACGAATACGATTACAACCAGTAACAAACTTCTTAAAGCTTTACTTTGCATGGGTGTGCTCCTTCGAAAATGTGGGGCAATCCTGTCTAGGTTGCCAAGTGTTCTTGAAAGACGTCTTTGAAGTGAGCAAGGCAATCTGAACAGCCTTGCCCTACTCTGAAAATATAAACAGGCAGGATCGAGCCAATACTCGATCCTGCCTGTTTATATTTCAAGCCCAAATTGTTTATTTGATCGAAGCTTCAGGCGTCGGTTTGATCTCGACGCTGTTGCTGGTCAGCGTGGTTGAAACGACTCGCTGTAATTCGGCGACGGCCTTGTTGTAATCGGCCAGAGCGCGCAGTTCAGAACCGCGTGCGACTGACAGATCAGTTTGGCGTTGCAAAACAAAGAATGTCACCGAAAGCCCGGCAGCGAATTTCTTCTCTTCGCCTTCCAACTGTTGTTGAGCGTATTCACGAGCGGCGCGGGCGGCTTCGATTCGCATCTTGGCCGTTTCCAGCGATTGGACGGCGTTGCGGACTTCCAGTTCAATGCCCTGAACCATTTTGCGAGTCTGCAAATCAATCTGTTTGGTTTGTTCGATTGAACGCCCCAGGTTGGCTTTGGCCACGCTGTTACGCCAGGGAATTTGAATGTTCACGCCAACCGACCAGTTGCGGAAATCGTTTTTGAAAAGATTGCCGACAGATTTGAAATAATTGCCTAACAGATTCGCAGGCAAACAACCCGATGCTGGAGGCGGTTGTCCATTAACGCAAGCAGGCACAGTCAGCGCCAATGGGTTTTCGGAGTTTCTTTGTCCCGATACGCCGATCATATTGTAACTGCCAACCAGATCAATCTGCGGTTTCGCCTGATTGCGGAAGAAATCAATGTTGATCTGGTTGATTTCTTTTTGCAGCATAAACTGTTTCAACTCGGGGCGATTTTCGGTGGCCAGCTTGATGGCGTCGTTGAGCGGAATTGCAACCGGCTTCACGTCGAAAGATTCAACGGGGATGATCTGCGTTCCCCACAACTCATCACCTGGGCTGCCGACGGTCAGAGCTTTCAGCGCGTTTTCAGCTTGCGAAACTGTATTCATCGCAACGAAAACCTGCTGGCGGCGCGATTCCAGAACGGTCGCCGACTGGACGACTTCAATTGGAGCCAGCGTGCCGACTTCAACCTGGCGTTTGTTGTTGTTGAGTTGGGTTTCGGCCAGTTTGACCGAATCGCGCTGAATTTCTTCGTCCTTGATGGCAAAGGCCAAATCCCAGTAAGCCTGCTGAACGCGAGAGATGATCTCAATCGCACGCTGGCGGAATGTGGCGTCGTTCAAGTCCAGGGTTTTCCGGGCTATCTTGATCTGACGACGGTTGGCGTCAATTTTGTAACCGCGGAACAAAGGCTGGGTGACGGTGAAGTTCAACTGCGGGTTGTACTGAGGCGACAGGGTTCCGAAGTTATTTGTCTGTCGTGTGTTATTAAAATTGATCTGGTAATTACCACCGCCCTTTTCCAGAAGCTGCGAAACTCCGGCGTTGTAGGTCAGCGTTTTTTGCGCGGTGGTGGTTGCGCTGGTTCCGCTGAACAAGCGGGTGTTGGCTTGGGTAAATCCGCTGTAAGAAAGGCCTACAGTCGAATTGCGGTCGTAAACGCCTTGAGCCGCGAACAGGTCGTATTGAGCCAGCCGCGTGTTTTCGCGCTCCAGTTCAATATCAACGTTCTTGTCCAATGCAGCCAGAATTGCGTCGCGCAAAGTCCAACGGGCGACTTTGCCTGGGTCAAGTCCAACCGTGCGTTGCGGAATCGGACGCGCTTCCGGTTGCTGATTTTGAGTCTGATCCTGAGCCAATGCCGATGCGGAAATAATCAACGCACAGCACACTGCCAATGCCAAACCCACAAACTGACGATACAGAGCTTTAGAGCTTTTCGTAGTCATCTTCCTCTTTCTCCGAGTTGAATTGCTTTGAAAACGATTGTCTTCCGGTAACTTACCGCCACTGTCTACGAACAGTTTATAGTAGCGGTTGCAAGAAAATTGGAATGGCAGTTGGTAATTGTTTGCTAGTGATTGGCAATCTATTGTCCAACCATCAATTGCCAACTACCAACCACCTCTTTACGAACGATAATCCGCATTGATGCGAATGTAACCTTCAGTCATATCACAAGTCCATTCCGTGACCTCTGCTTCGCCCTGATGCAGATCAATTGTTACTGTTACTTCGTCGCGTTTCAGAATGTCCAGGGCGTGAACTTCGCTGAAGTTCACGCCACGCCCATTTCGTGCGACAACCAGTTTGCCGATTTTGATTTCGACTTTTGAAACATCAAATTTGGCTCCGCTGCGACCTGCGGCGGCCAGAATTCTGCCCCAATTGGCATCGGCTCCGGCTAAAGCAGTCTTGACGAGCGGACTGGTAGCGACGGTCACAGCTATTTTTTCAGCGTCGCGCATACTGGGTGCCCGGCGAACGTGAATCGTTACCAGTTTTGTTGCGCCTTCACCGTCGCGGGCGACTTCAAGTGCCAGTTCGCGGCAAACGTCTGTCAACGCTTTTGTGAATGCTTCAAAGTCCGCACCTGAAGCTTTTGCAATCGGCGGATTTTCAGCCGCGCCATTAGCCAGCGCCATCAGCGAATCATTGGTCGAAGTATCGCCATCCACCGAAACGCGGTTGAAAGTCAGATTGGCCGCCTGCTTCAGCCCAGCCTGAAGCGCCAATTTTGAAATTGCTGCATCCGTCGTCACAAACGCCAGCAGCGTAGCCATATTTGGATGAATCATCCCAGAGCCTTTGGCCACACCGGCAATCGTCACCGTTTTGCCACCGAGCTTGATCCGCCGGCTGGCGCGTTTCGGTCGCGTGTCTGTGGTCATAATCGCTTCGGCCACGTTCCAGCCGCGTTCGCGCGAAAGTTCCGCGGTCGCGGCGCGTATGCCGGATTCGACTTTTGCCATATCCAAGCGCTGACCAATGACTCCGGTCGAAGCGACCAGAACTTCACGATCGTCACAGTTGAAGTATTCGGCAACCAGTTCCGCAGCTTGCTGCGCGTCGTTCAGCCCTTCCTGACCGGTGCAGGCATTCGCACCCCCGGAATTAACAATGATTGCACGATGAGTCCGATGGCGTATATGTTCACGCGACAACAAAACAGGCGCAGCCGCCACCAGGTTTTGGGTGAAAACTGCGGCGGCAACCGCCGGGCGTTCAGAAAATATGATCGCCAAATCTTCGCCGCCACGTTTTTTCAAACCACAACCGGCTGTTCCGGCCAGAAATCCTTTTGGCAACGCGACCGAAAAATCTGCCCGCTTGCCTGCGGAGTGAGACGCCATTTTTTTGCTACTCATTTTTCACAGAGCCAAGAGAACGACGTTCAGGGCTAAAGCATTAACACTCGGTCAGCCCGCCGAACCTTGGTCTCAGTTTCCTTTCCAAGTTATGTGCCAATCAGATTGGCTAAAAGAATCCGTTATTTAGCCAGGCGCTTCCGCACTTGGCTGTCCGTTTTCGGGAAGTCGTTGTTCGGTATTGAGTTACGACAACCATCAAACAACTCAGGCTCAACTGCGTTTTTCGATCCTGACGATGGGGATGTTTACTTGACTGACATCAAAAGGCTCCGGGTTTGCGCCTTCAACCAGGTCGAGCACCATGGCCACTTCATCGCAACAGTTGAATTTTGGGCAGTTGATGCAATCCATCCAGACCTTGCGCGGCATTGAATCGTGGGCAACCACGCGAAAGCCCAGTTTCCCAAAAAATTCAGTCACATAGGTGAACGCATAAACCTGAACCAGGCCGTGCTCGCGCGCTTCGGCAATGTTGGCCTCGACCAGTTGACTGCCAATGCCACGGCCGCTGGCCGCGTTGTCAACAGCCAATGAACGGACTTCAGCCATGTCTCCCCAGGTGAAATGCAACCCCGAACAGCCGACGACTTTTCCGTCCAACTCCGCCACGTGAAAGTCGCGAATGTTTTCGTAAATGCTGAGCATCGTTCGTGGCAGCATCTGCTCTTGTCTGGCGTATAGGTTGACCAGTTCGTGAATCCGAACGGCGTCGGCAGTTTTAGCTTTGCGAATAATCATCTTTTCTTTCTTCAACGCAAAGACGCCAAGCCACAAAGGCGCAAAGCTAAAAGAGAAAATCCTTTTGCCCCTTTGCCCCTTTGCCCTTTTGCCCCTTTGCGTTTCAATTTTCCGATTGCTGAATCAGTTTTGCTTGTTCAGCCAACACTTCTCCAAGAGCCGTTACCAGAGCTGTGATCTCGGCTTTCTTGATGATGTACGGCGGCAGAAAGCGCAGCACAGTGTCGTGCGTGCAGTTCATCAGAAATCCTCGTTCCAGCATTTTGGTCACGACGTTTTTGCCGTTGAAGGCGATTTCAGCGCCGACCATCAAACCCATTCCGCGAACTTCAGTGATCGTGCCTGGGACTTCGCGCTGCAACCGGCGCAGCTTTTTGCGGAAGAAAGTGCCGACTTCCATCACGCGCTGCATCAGGTGTTCTTCGTCCAGCATTTGCAGAAATTCCAGGCTCAACCGGCAAGCCAGCGGGCCGCCGCCAAAAGTCGTGCCGTGATCGCCAGCTTTCAAACCTTCGACAAACTTTTCAGCCACCAAAAAGGCTCCAAGCGGAACGCCCAGTCCCAGCGGTTTGGCTACGCAAAGCAGGTCGGGTTTGACCGAAGTGTGCTCAAACGCGAACAACGTCCCGGTTCTTCCAAGCCCGCATTGCACTTCGTCCAGAATCAGCAGCGCGCCGGTTTCGTCGCAACGCTGGCGAACAACTTTCAGAAATTCATCGCTGATGGCGACGATGCCGCTTTCGCCCTGAATGGTTTCGATGAGCACGGCGGCTGTGCGTTCTGTGATAGCCGCGCGAGCTTCGGCAAAGTTGTCTGCACAATTGTTTGGATCAATGAAGCTGACGCCGGGGATCAAAGGCTCAAACGGTTTGCGGTATTTTTCCTGCCCCGTGATTGAAAGCGCGCCAAGTGTTCGTCCGTGAAAGGAATTGGTCAGCGCGACAAACTCCGTCTGATGTTCGCGGCCTTGTCGGTAATGAAACCCGCGCGCCAGTTTCAGCACGCCTTCGTTGGCTTCGGTTCCTGTGTTGCAGAAAAAAGCGCGAGCCATCCCGGCGGCTTTGGTCAGCTTTTCTGCCAACTGCCCTTGAAACGGGTGGTAGTAAAGATTCGACGTATGCAGCAAATCCCCCTGTTCACGCAACACGCGGCGAACGCGCGGATGATCGTAACCGAGCACATTGACGCCGATGCCCGAAATGAAATCCAAATAAGCTTTGCCGTTGGCGTCGTAAAGCGTCGAACCTTTTCCGCGCACGAGCATCACGGGCGCGCGCCCGTAAGTCTGCATCAAAAACTGCGATTCCAGGCTCTGAGCCTGTTCAAGAGTAAACGTTGTTGTTTGATCTTGTTCGTTCAATTCCTTCTCCGCTTTTGTAGTTTTTCGTGATGATTTCTTTTGCGCCTTTCCGGCTGAAGCCGCAGCCGCAACCGGTTTACTGACTTCACGGCCAGTCAGCGAAGCCGCGTCAGAAGCGTTACGGTTGTAAACGTACATCCAGCAAGGCTGGTTGCCGCCGCTGGCCATTTTGACCTGAGTTTTGACACGATGAAACAGACTGGTATCGGGTTCGTCGGCGTCAAAGCCTTCGTATTCATCCAGCGTAGCCATCATCGCCGGATCGTTCGGCAGTTCAAAAACTTCGCCGACAATGCGCGAAGATGTATTAGCGTCCAGCACCGCTCCCGTGTAATCGCCCAAATCCAAAAGCTGACCCAACACCGTCGCCGAACCCGCAGGCTTCCATCGCCCTACAATCTCTTTCATTTCAGGCGGAGCCATCGCAGGCCGCAACGTTCCATACACAAAGATAAATTCGCTCATCGGCTAAATCCGTTTCTCCTGCTTGCAAACATTAAAACCAGAATTAGCCATTATCCATTACGCATTAGCTATTAATCGTCAGGGGAGAAACGCTCTTACCCAATCGGTTAATGGTCAATGGCCAATGGCTAATGGTCAATTGTTTGTCACCCAACGTGAATCGTAGTTCCCAGCGATTCTCCATTTTGCAGCACTCGTGTCAGTACGTTTTCTTCCGCAGCGCCGACAATCAGGATTCGCCCGACTCCGGCTTCTAATCCTTCCAAACAGGCGCGCAACTTCGGACGCATGCCGCCTGAAGCGACTCCGCTGGTCATCAATTCGCCGATGCCAGCGCGATTGAGTTGTTGAATTTGCCTGCCTTCGCCGTCCAGGACTCCGCCGACATCCGTGACGAAAACCAGCGTTTCGGCCAAACAACCGCCTGCCACCGAAGCCGCCATTTGATCGCCGTTGACGTTGTAATACTCCTTGTCGGTTTCGCCCATTGCCAGACACGCGACCGCAGGCATGACTGCGGCAGAGAGCATTGCGTCAATCAACGCCGAGTTCGTTTTGACGATTCGCCCGACAAATCCCACATCCGTTCCATCCTCGGCGTTCATCTTTTCAGCCAGAAAGCTCTGGCCGTCGCCGCCTGCAATGCTGGCCGCGTTGACTCCGACGCGAGCTAGTTCAGCAATCAAATCCTTGCCGACCTGACCGGCCAAAACCATTTGGACTACGTTGCGCGCCACGGCATCCGTGATTCGCAATCCATCGTGGAAGTGAGATTCGACGCCAAGTTTCGTCAGCAGCGCCGCAATCTGTTTGCCTCCGCCGTGAACCAGAATCAGTTCGTGACCGGCGGCGTGGAGTTCGGCGATTTGAGCTACCAGTTTTTTGCGAAGTTCGGCGTTAATCAGAATGCTGCCGCCGAGTTTGATGACAGTTCTGCTCATCGTAAGCCAGCTCCTTCGTCAAAGCCGAAAGCCACGTTGGCGTTTTGCAGAGCCTGACTGGCCGCGCCTTTCAGCAGATTGTCTTCGGCGGAAACGACTATCAACTGGCCTGTCGCTTCGTCCACCGCGCAGCCGATGTCGCAGTAAGGCGTGTTGGCTACGAACTTGATTTCTGGAAGCTGTGCGGCGTCAAAGACTCGAACAAACGGCGAAGCGGCGAAGGTTTCCCGCCAGACTTTCAACACGTCGGCGCGAGTGACTCCGGCGTTCAGCCGCGCGTAAATCGTCGAAAGAATGCCTCGATTGATCGGCAGCAAATGCGGCGTGAAGATCAGCGCGGTCGGCGAGTTTTCGATTCCCAAGCCTTGAGCGATTTCCGGCGTGTGGCGATGTTTGAAGATGCTGTACGATTTGAAGCTTTCGCTGACTTCGACAAAGTGCGTCGCCGAAGTCGGCTGTTTACCTGCGCCAGTGACGCCGGATTTCGAATCACTGATGATTGTTTGGCCGCGATCAA
>JAGNMH010000219.1 GCA_017991275.1 Acidobacteriota bacterium | reverse complement strand
TGATGGTTCAACAACTTCAACCCGCCGGCGTAGCCGCAGGTTTTGGAGAAGCGGTTGCTGGCGTCGCCTGTGGCGTCGGCGCATTTGGCGTCATCAATTTCTGCAAACTGTCCGAAGCGTTTCTGGCCTGGCCGATTTGCAAATAAGCCATGGCGATGAAAACCCAGCCTTCGTCCAAATCCGGGTTATTGGTCGCCGCCAGTTTGAAATGGTTGATCGCTTCTTCGTATTTCTTTTCGACGAAGTTCAAGCGTCCAAAACAATAATGAGCTTCGTAATTGTTCACGTCGCGCGCCAGAATTTGATTCAGTTGCTGGCGCGCGTCTTCAATTCTTCCTTCGTTCAGCAGCGCAAAAGCCGAAGCCACTCCGGCATCGCGCGGCGAATAACGCAAAACTCGCGGTTGCTCATCTAACAAAGGGCCGCCCTGGCGATTGACGACTCGTTGCAGCGGTCCGCCAAACAACCCGCCGAGTATGAACCCGGCCAGCAAGGTAACGATCAAAACGCTCATTCTCATAAATTTCGACATCTCGACTTTCTGCCCGGCTTCATCAGTCGTGGCAATGTTGAAAAATCTTTTGTTGCGAGAAACCGGCGCAGGTTCTTCCGTCGGCGAATAATTAGTTAAGTGAAGACTGGGTTCGTCTTGCGAAGGCTTCGGGAAAGACCCGGACGACAACAAGGCCGGCGAAGCAGCCACAGGGAAGTCATCGGCGACAGCATCTTCGATTTCTTCGGCTTCCAACTCTGGAACAGGCTCAATTTCGGGTTCCGGCTCAGTCAGATTGATTTCAATTTTCTTTCTGGGTTTTTCGGCATTTGCCGAAACCGCCGCCGGAGTTGAGCCAGCCTGACGCATCATCGGGCGGGTCAATTCGTCAACGTAACCGCGTTCGCCGAAATCAACGATGATGGCGGTCAGATTGTCTTCCGCGCCTTCGTTGTAACAAAGCTGTTTCATCGTCTCGCATACGGTTTGCGGATGATTGCCGCTGCGCAACAATCGCTCCAACTGGTCGTCGCGTATGTGGCGAGTGATGCCGTCGCTGCACAGCAACAACGTTGTGGTTTCGTCAACTTCGATTTCTATGATTTCCGGTTCGACCTCGGAATCGGCTCCGATGGCTCGGCTGATGACGTTTCGGCGCGGATGAACTTCGGCTTGTTCAGCAGTCATCCAGCCCTGCTTGACGGCTTCGTTGACTTCGCTGTGATCTTCAGTCAGTTGAACCAGCCCGCGCGCATCGCAACGATAAACGCGGCTGTCGCCTACGTGAGCAACTATGGCTCGATTGTCTCTGACCGCCGACAACACAACCGTAGTGGCCATTCCATCCAATTCCTGATTCGATTCAGCTTCGGTGTAGATTTTCTGATTACAGAGATCAATGGTTTCGTGAACCAGTTTTCGCAGTTCCTCCATCGGCAAATCGGTGTTCGACAAAGGCTGCGGCCCGGTGAAGACCTTTTCAAAAACTTCGGTGACAATCCGACTGGCAGTTTGGCCCCCGCGCCGACCGCCTACGCCGTCGGCGACGATGAAAACACCTCGGCTGGGCAGCGCCAGCAAATTGTCTTCGTTCGCCTGACGTTTCAGTCCTTTGTCCGTGATTTGCCCAACAGTAACTTTCATAACTTTGAAGTAGACAGTAGACAGTAGACAGCAGACAGTAGGTTTGTGTTCGGATTGTTTTGGTTTTGTTCGATTAGCATTACTTTGAAAGCATTCGATTTTGATTTAACGAGATTCGCTTTTCTTCGCGATCAAGCCATTGATGTATGAGTCCAGCATTCTCCCAATTTCGTCGAGCTTGTCAGCGAGTTCATCTGTTTCAGCGTAGCCCAAATCTTTTGAAAGAATCAGTTAATAGCAGCACTCTTCCAGTGACGCCTGAGCAATGTTGTAAAAGCGGATTTTGTCTCCTGTGCCTCGCCTTTTGAATCCTTCGGCGATATTCGCCGGAACCGAAACCGCAGCCCGCCTCAATTGCGACGTCAATCCAAACATTTCCTGCTTCGGAAATCTTTCTGTTACCTTGTAAATTGAAAGAACCCATTGATGAGCCTTTTTCCAGGTCTCAACATCCTGAAAATTCTTCGACTTCGATTCATTGCCATCCTCCATAAAGCCACCTCCCGCCAAATTCGCCATTAAAACTACTGTCTACTGTCTACTGTCTACTTCCAACATTATTGCGATGAGAAATCGCCATTAACATTCCTAACATGAAAAAGCTGGTAATCAACGACCAGCCCCCGTGACTGACAAACGGTAGCGTGATCCCGGTCATCGGTATCATTCTCAGGACTCCGCCGATGTTGACGATGGCCTGTACCCCCATAAAAGACGTGATGCCGGCGGCAATCAGTTTGGTGAACATATCACGCGCTTCGATGGCGGTTCGCATTCCGGCGACGACGACGATAATGAACGCGAAGATTATGATCGCTCCGCCGACAATTCCCATTTCTTCAGCTACTACGGCATAAATAAAATCCGAATCGGCAATCGGCACGGTTTCGGGATAGCCTTTGCCAAGCCCTGCGCCAAGCAGTCGCCCATCGCTGACTCCAAACAAAGCCTGCGAAGGTTGAAACGCAAATTTGTTATACCACTTTTCTTCGTCGGTATTGCCCGGCACTCGTGGAGCTTCTTTGGCCCACCATTCGTGTTCGTCGGTGTCAGGCGCAACGCCACCGTAACGCCACAAATAAAACCGCTGCTTGATGCGATCCGGCACGCCTTCGGTGGCGATGTTTTTAACTCGCTCGACTGCTCCTATCTGAGCGCCGTCGGTGAAAACGTTGACCATCGTGTTGTAAATACCAGCCGCGAAGATCGAAACCACCAGCAGCGCAGCCATCAATCCAATCGCAATCGTAACTTGAGGCAATCGGCGAACGGCCACGACATAAAGCGTGATGTAGGCTCCAAGAAAAACCAGCATCTGCCCGAAATCCTGCAACGCGAAGAAGGGAATAATTGGCAAAGCAGCCACCAGCAAAAATGGCAACACGAATCTCCACGGCGGTATTCCCCAGTGAGTTCGCGACAGATTTCGATAATGGTCGGCCAGGATTCCAGCGTAGCTGAGCAGGAAGGTGATTTTCACCGGTTCCCACGGCGTGGTGTTTCCCAGCGATTTACCTCGGTCGGAAAGGAAAATTGCGATAAGCGCGAACGGTAACGTCGTCAGCAAGCCAATCAGGAAGCTGTGGCGTTGCAGCAATAGCAGAATGTCGTCTCGCCGCATAAAAACGAACGCCACAGCAAAGCCTAAAAACGCGGCTAATGGGATTAGCGAAGAAAGAGACGTGAAGATTCGGCTGAGCGTCCAATACTGCGGTTCGCCCACGTCGGCTGGCGTAGTTGTTTGCAACTGAAAGTTCGGGTCGCCGAACAAGGCTTTCTTCTTTTCAGCGTCGTAAAACTGATTGATGTTTTTGTATTGCTGGACTCTGGCTTTGGCACGTCTGGCTTCACTGGCTTTGCCCCGATTGCTGAGGCCGTATTCAGGATCGGTGAAAAGTCTGTATTGAGTGAATTGACCTATGCTGAAAAGCAAGATGGCGACGGTGAACAGCGTCAAATCGCCAGAGTATTTGTGACGCCGTGCAAACCAGATGAACATGAAAAATATAGGAATGAACAGCGCCAGGTCACGGCAGGCCAGCAGCACCGATGGCGAAAACCCGCGCGCCGCTCCGGCTCGGTAAATAGCCAGATAAGCCAGCGCGTCCAACACCACCAGCGCCAACAATAAAATCAAATGCGAAGAGGGGCGATTTTTCATGCCTGCAATTGACGAACGATCCTAAAGTTTTGTTCTGGATTTGTTCCCGCAACTTGAACGGGCGGAATCATAAGCTGCACAGGAAACGACAAACAACTGTTCTCATCAAGTTTGTGGCGAATCAACGCTTGGCGATTCTGACTCAGGAAATGTGACCATCCAATAAATGCCGCTGAGTTTTAACGTCACGCCTAAGGACTCCAGCACGATCTGACTTTCAAGCCCAATAACATCACGGCGTAACCAGGCGCCATCTGATTGACGCAAATAATGGGTGATGTGAGGGCGTTTTTGATGGACCAGTAAGTACTCCTTAAAGCTTTCAATCGCTTGATATGCCAAAAATTTTTCGTCGCGGTCATAATTTTCTGTAGAAGGTGACAAGACTTCCGCGATCAGCAAAGGGTTGATCAGCATGTCAAACCCTTGAATAGCTTCAATGACAGCTTCGTCGCAAACCACACTGATGTCAGGCAATCGAAATGGCCAGGCCTTAACAGTTTTTACTGCGGTGTCGCCACCAAAAACTCTACAAGGACGATCTTTCAACTTATCCCTTAATTCAAAAATCAGGTTTGAGGAAATATCGCTATGGGCAATTTTGCCGCCAGCCATAGAAACTATCTCGCCGTTGAAATACTCAAAGCGCTCGTCGGAGTTCTTCAACAATTCAATATACTCTTCAACCGTGTATTTTCGTTTTGGTAATGCAGCCATTGTCGTTCTCCTTTCACTGGCAAAGTTCGTCGCGATTCTAACTCATCTTTTCTGGCAACGTGGACAGAAGTAAGTTGACCGCCCGCCTTGAACCAGCCGCTCAATCGCCTCGCCGCAATTCACGCAAGGCAAGCCTTCGCGTTCGTAAACCAGCCAACTGTCTTCGTAAACGCCGTCGCCGTAACGGCCATAAACTTCGCGCGGATCGGTTTCCAGAGTGCTGCCAGCTTCAATGGCTTCAGTCAGAACGGCAACGATTTCGCTGTGCAAAGCTTCGGCGCGAGGCCGCGAAAGTGTGTTTGCCTGAAGCTGCGGATTGATCTTCGCGCGGTGCAGAGCTTCGGCGGCGTAAATGTTGCCAAGCCCAACGACTCGCGTTTGATCCAACAGGAAAAGTTTGATCGCCTGCTTGCTGCGCTTCAGGGTTTCGTGCAGGTAATCAGCGCTGAAAGCCGGGTCGAAAGGTTCCGGAGCCAGCTTGCTCAAGTGCGAAACCGAATCCAGCTCAGCCGTTTTGACGACCATCATCATTCCGAAATGTCGCTGGTCGGCGAACAGCAGCTTGCGCCCATTGTCCAGCCAAAACGCTGCATGCGTATGCGGCGGCGGAGCTTCGTCAGCATCTACGTGAACGAATCGCCCGGTCATTCTTAGGTGAGTGATCCAGGTTCGTTTGCTCGATAGATGCACAAGGATGTGTTTGCCTCGCCGAGTGACTTCTTCGACGCGAGCGCCTTTCAGCCAGGCGGCAAATTGGCGCGGAGAATTTTCCGGCGCTAACTTGGCGCGCAACAATTGAGCTTTGGTGATGGTTCGCCCTGCAATCAAACCTTGCAAATGCCGCGCGACCATTTCGACTTCAGGTAATTCAGGCATACCGACTGTTTACCACACCACCGCACAATCTGGACAGATCGCGCAACTCCGTGTCATAAACCGGCTTCCGCAAAACAAACACCAAGTGAGGAATTCCATGAGTTCACGCCGTCAATTCATTCAATCGCTGGCAGCGACGACCGCCGCCGCAACAATCGAGGTTCCTATGTTTGCTTCGTCTCAAACCAAACGCCGCAACATCAAACTCGGCTTCGACAACTTTTCGATCCGCGCAATGGGCTGGAAAGCTCCGCAATTGTTGGATTACGCCGCCAAGCTGAAAGTGGACACTGTGCTGTTTTCTGACCTGGACGTTTACGAAAGCCACGACGAGAAGTACCTGAAAGACGTGAAGAAAAAAGCCGACGATCTGGGCATAGAAATCCAGGCTGGAACCGGCAGCATTTGTCCTTCGGCAAAATCTTTCAGCCCGCGATTTGGCACGGCAGAAGAGCATTTGCTGCTGACCATTCGCGTGGCCAAAACGCTAGGCTCCAAAGTCGCTCGCTGTTATCAAGGCACAGCGGACGACCGCAAACTGCCCGGCGGATTGCCTGCGCGATGGATAGACACAATCAAAGTGTGCAAAGCCGTTCGCAGCCAAGCCATTGATGCAGACGTCAAAATCGCCATCGAAAACCACGCCGGTGACATGCAAGCCTGGCAACTGGCCAACCTGATCGAAGATTGCGGACGAGATTTCGTCGGAGCGACGCTGGATTCCGGCAACGCCACCTGGACTCTGGAAGACCCGATGCGAAACCTGGAAATTCTTGGCCCGTATGCAGTTACAACCGGAGTGCGCGATTCGATGGTTTGGGAAACTCCGGAAGGCGCAAACTCTGGTTGGACGGCCATTGGCGAAGGTCAGGTTGATTGGCAAAAGTATTTCGACCGCTTTGCCCAGCTTTGTCCCGGTGTGGCGGTTCAGCTTGAAATCATCTCCGGCGCGATTCGGCCTTATCCATTCAAGCAAGATGATTTCTGGAAAGATTACGGCGACATCCGCGCGAAGGAATTCCTGGGCTTCACGACAATGGCCAAAGCCGGAAAACCGATCACGCCATTCAAGGCTCCGGCGGACAAAGACCGCAAACTGGCCGAACAGGATTTTCAGAAAGCCGAACTTGAACGCAGCATCAAATACTGCCGCGAAGTTTTGGGCTTGGGGTTGAAAGCTTGAAGGTTTGAAGCTTGTCAGAGGCGGTCATTGAAACCGCTTCGTTTCATCTTCGACCACGCTGCCGGGCGGTTTCAGCGGATTGGTCGGCGGCGGCGATGGCTGGTAAACCGGCTGCTGATAGCTTTGCGGTATCGGTTGCTGCCCGGCTTGAGGCAAACCATAAGGCACAATCGGCGGCACCATCTGTGGAGGCATTTGCATCTGCTGGTATATTTGCTGAGCCATCATCTGTTGCAATTTACGCTGCTGAGCCTTGTAACGCATGACAGTAAAGACGATGCCAATCGGCATCAGCACCGCGCTGATGCCAGAGAACGATCCCAGTCCGAGCACGCCGAAAATCGCGGGCGACATCACCAGCAGCATAATCATCAAAATCATCTGCTGTTTCGGCGTCATTCCATCAGTCGCCCTGGAAATTAGGTCAGCAGGAGCCGATTTCGACGGCGAAAGCGGCGCGGTTCCGCCGCTGGCGACGTAACCTGTCAATTCTTGAAGACCCAGCCCGCACTGGCGGCAAAACTTGGTGGTATCAGGGTTTGGCGATCCGCAACGTGGGCAAAACATAGCTGGCAATCCTCACTGTTTGTTTGAGTGAAATCTGCGGGTTTCATCCTCGACGACACTAAGCGGGTTGGTAGGCGGCGGAGACAACTGCCCCTGAAACATCGGTTGGGGCATTGGGGCAGGCGCAGTGACCGGATGTTGGTAAACCGGCTGTTGCGGCGCGAAATGCTGTTGAATCTGTTTTTCCTGCAATCGGCGCAACTGAGTTTTGTAATGATAAATCGCCCAGGTTACGCCCAGCGGAATCAGCAAAAACATGGCGGCAAAAACTTCGCCTGCATTGAACAATTCCTCGCCAACGATCGCCGCAACAATTGGCAGCAGAATCATTGCCAAAATCGTCAGGATTCTTTTCTGCTTCAGAGCCAGCATCTCCGACGTTTCCGCCATTTGAAAAGGAACGTTTGGCGCTTGAACCGTCGGCTGACTGACCAGCGCGCCTGTGCCTCCGCTGGCGACAAAACTGCCGACTTGAGCAATCGGCAATCCGCATTGCCTGCAAAATTTGATTGTTTCGGTATTCGCCGTTCCACAACGAGGACAGTACATTTAGACCTTCTTTCAACCGTGTCAGTAGCCCGCGCGTAAGCAAGGGCTTGAGTTCTGTGAGAAAAGCTCTTGCTTACGCGCGGGCTACTGACACAAATCAATTTTCGCTGTAAAAAGCCGCAGCCGCGCTGACGCCGGAATCTTTCGGCTTGTAACCTTCGTCTTTCAAACATTTTTCCAGCGCGGCCAGCAATAGCAACACATTGTTTTCAGTGCTGCCCGCTCCCATCAAACCTACGCGCCAGACTTTGCCTTTGAAAATTCCCAAACCGCCGCCGACTTCTATGTTGAACTCGTTCAGCAACCGGCCACGGACTTTCATATCGTCTACGCCTTCGGGAATCGAAACCGCGTTCAGAGTCCACAACCGATGTTCGGCGGCAACAGCCATCGCCAAGCCCATCGCCTCGACACCAGCGACCAGAGCGCGATGATTCCGCTGATGACGT